>VHCN01000048.1 GCA_016871675.1 Verrucomicrobiota bacterium | reverse complement strand
CGCGCACAAAGCCGACGCCGAGCGGCTTATCGCCGTGGCGCAGGCGCATCCGAAGCAGGTATTTGCCGGAATGTTCCAGATGCGCGTGGAGCCGCGTTACTTAAAGATCAAGCAACTCCTCGCCAGCGCGGACTTCGGCCAGCTCGTGCGCGTGAACTGGATCATCACCGACTGGTTCCGCACCGAGGCCTACTACGCCAGCGGCGGCTGGCGCGCAACGTGGAAGGGCGAGGGCGGCGGCGTGCTGCTCAACCAGTGCCTGCACCAGCTCGACATGCTCCAGTGGCTCTGCGGCATGCCCAAGACCGTCCGCGGCTTCTGCCAGCTCGGCCGCTACCACAACATCGAGGTCGAGGACAACATCTCGACTTACATGGAATGGGCCAACGGCGCGACCGGCGTGTTCATCTCCTCCACGGGCGAAGCACCCGGCACCAACCGCCTCGAACTCTGCGGCACGCGCGGCAAGCTTGTCGTCGAGAACGACAAGATGCGTTTCGCGCGCAACGAGTCGGACATGATCGAGTTCAGCCGGACGTCCAAGAGCGGCTTCGCCAAACCGGAAGCGTGGAACTGCGAGATTCCCTTCGAGCCGGCGACCAACCCGCACGGCATCCTCATCCAGAACTTCGTGGATGCCATCCTCGATCCCGACAAGTCGGCACTCATCGCCCCGGGCGCGGAAGGCATGGGCTCGGTGGAGCTGGCCAACGTGCTGCTTTACTCCTCGCTCATCGGCCAGAGCATCGAACTGCCGATGGACAGCAAGGCCTGGGAGCGCAAGCTCAACGAACTCATCGCCCATTCGCGCCACGAGAAGAAAGTGGTGCAGAGCACGGCGGAGGATTTCACGAAGTCGTTCAACAAGTAGCCGCCGCCGCGCGGCACATTCTCCTTGAGCGAACCCCATTGCTCTGGATATATCGCCCTCCCTCAGCGGGCGCTTCACGCGGGTAGGATGCCGGAGCGGTCAATCGGAGCAGACTGTAAATCTGCCGGGCTAACGCCCTACGAAGGTTCGAATCCTTCTCCTACCACCACCCTTGTTCGGCCTCTGGCAATCGTCCCGGATGCGCCCTGGGTCTCGCCCTTCATTCGGACCCGAGTTGTCGGGCTGCTTCGGCGATCCATGTTGCGTCGGGCGCGGCATACGGGCGGAACACCTCGAGATAGCCTTCCTGTTCGCTGAAGAAGACGGCGCGGTGCAAGCCGAGGCTCGCGGCCCGCTGGCTGTCGCACAAGGCCGCGGAGTCGTTCGCGCTCATTTGAAACAGCACCCTCAGTTCGAACTCGCTCAGCGCCTTGCGGCTCAGGAAGCGATTCACGTTGTTGCACGTGTCGCACACGCCGATGACGTGGATGCCCGTCGCCGGCCCTTCGCAGATGAGCGCGAAGAGCTGCTGGCCGGGATTCGCGGCGCCCTCGCCGCCGAAACCGAAGTCCTCCTCGAAGCGCAGTTTCTTGAAGCGCTGGATGCCGTGGATAAACAGGAACACGTCGGGCCGGCCCGCGTCGCCCGACTCGGAGCGTGACTTGAGTTCTTCCGCCAGCGCCGCGAGTGCGGTCTCCGTTTCAGGCCCGCGCGCGACCACGATCTCGTGCGTCAGTGCGCGGCAGACATCCTCCAATTGCGCGCGTTCCGGCGAGCCCGGCGCTGACGCGTCGAGGATGACGAACCGCGCGGCGTCACGCGGGAACTGCGCCGCAAGCGCGAGGAGCGCGACGGTCACGATGGCTTGCGCGGCCTCATCGCGCTGGCCGACCACAAGCAGGTTGCAGCCGCTCTGCCGCGCGAAGGTCACCTCAGTCGGGCCCTTGATGGAATTCGGCGCGCCGAGCCAGACGCGCGCGGCCGCGGGCGCGGCCGGCGGGCGCGTGGCGATCGCGGCGGCCAGCAACTCGTTGTCACGGACGTCCGCGGGCGCGTTGCCCTCGAAGACGACCGGCGAGGCCGCGCCGCCGGGACGTTGCCGCGCAAGTTCGCGCACGCGCTTGAGTCTCGCGTCGCGGACTTCATCGTCGAGCCACACGGCCTGAAACGGGCTGTTCCCTTCGATGGCTCCGGCCATGTCGTTGTAGATGCCCTCGCCCGGCCGCGTGAGCAGGCGCGGCGCGGGGTTGTTTTCGTCCATGATGAGATACGCGTCGGCCTCGTTGCATTGCAGCGCGACGCGCACCACCATCTGGCCGAGCGTGGCGCGCGCGAGCGTGTAGGCGCCTCCAAGCGTCTGCGACCCGAGCACGACATGGATTCCGAACGCTCGTCCCTGCCGGACGATGCGGTCGAGCAGCAAGGCCGCGCTCTGCGCGATGCGGTCGTCCTCGGTGAAGAATTCCTGGAACTCGTCGATGAGCAGCAGCGAGCGCGGCATCGTCCCCGCGCCTGCGGAACGGCGGTAACCCCGCACGTCCTGTGCGCCCGCGCGCCGGAAGAGTTCGCCGCGGCGGCGCAGTTCCTCGTCAAGCCGCTGCAGCACGCTCAATCCAAATTCGCGGTCGCTTTCGATGGCCACCACGCGCGCGTGCGGCAGCCGGTTTGCCGCGTAACACTGGAACTCGACGCCCTTCTTGAAGTCCACGAGATAGAACTCCACCTGCTCCGGGCTGCACCACAAGGCGAGGTTTGTGATGATGACGTGGAAGAGCGTGGACTTGCCGGAGCCCGTCTTGCCCGCGACAAGCGCGTGTTGGCGCGTCCCCTGGCCGAGTTCGAGATACTGGAACTTCGTCGCGCCCGTGCGGCCGATCGGCACGCGCAATTCGTCCCCGGTGTCGAGCGACCACGTGGCGTCCGCCGCGGGTGCGATATGATCGAACGGCACCTCGACGCGGCTCGCGCTCAGGCTGAGCTCGCCGACCCGCTGGATGAACTGCGTCACGCGCGCGGCGTCGGGCGCGGGTTCGAGCACGAGCTTCACGCCGTCCGAGGTGCGACCGGCCAGCACCATTTCGCCGCCCTTTGCGGTGACGCACACGTTCAGGTCGCGCAAGTCCTCGGCGGTCACATCCACAAGCGGCTGCCGGCGGTCCCAGTGCATGAGGACGAAGACGCCGCAGCGCGGACCGTTGGCGGCGACGCTGAGCAACCGCTTGATCGCTGCTTCGCTGAAGTTCACCGGAAAATCCGCGATGACGAGGAAGTGATACTTCTCCGCGATGGTGCCGGCCTTTTCGTTGTAGTCGGCGATGGTCGCGTATTCGTTGCGGAGATACATCTGGATGACCTTCTCCATGTGCTCGTTGAGCTCCGCGAGGCGCTTCTCGATTTGCGCCGGTTGCGTGCAGATGCGCCCGGTGACCAGCGTTTCGCCGAAATCCGACAGGTGCGTGACGCCCGCGAAATTCTGGCCGAGCCCGACCGGGTCCACGAAGCTGAAGCTCACGCGTCCCGGCGGCGCGCCCGCGAGCAGGTGCAGCACGATGTTGTTGAGCGCGGCGATGGACTCGAAGCGCCCGCCCTGCATGGTCTCGAACAGGATTGACCCGTTGGCAGGGAACGCGAGCAACGCGGGCAACGAAAGCCGCGCCGCGCCGGGCAGTGCGAGCCGGCCGGGTTGCAACGGCACGCCCGCGAGCACCGCGACATCCACATCGAGCCGCCCGAATGGCGCGACATGCGAGAACACTCTCGGCGGGGACCATCCGGCGCCCGGCTCTGATCGCCACGGGGCTTCGGCTTGCGTGAAGCCGCCGGCCGCCTGGATGGCTGCGTAGACAGGCATGGCGCCCGCGTCGAGTTCGAGCTGAATCATCGCCGCCTGCTCTGAAAATTCGCGTGCGAACTGCGCGAGTCGCGCCTCGGAAGCGGCGGCGAGTTCCGCGCGCTGCTGCGACCCGGCGGTCTGGAAGCGTTCGAGTTCGCCGCTGTGAAAGGCCGCGGTCTCGTGCTCGCGCCGGCGCGCGAGCAGGGAGCAGCGCTCGAGCGCGTGCGCCATCTTTCGCTCGGCGGTGGATTGCGCGTCGGCGCGGCGGTGTTCGAGTTCCTCCATGAGTTGATTCCACTCGCTGTTCAACTGCTCCTCGGTCCGCGCGAAGGCGAGTTCAATGTCCTGCACGCGCTGGATCTGGTTGCGCGCGGCCGCCGCGGCGCTCAACGCGTGTGAACAGCGGGCGCGGCCGAGCGCGGCGCCGGTCGCGGCGGCGGCCGGGCGGGCTTGCATCCGGCCAAGGAAGAACAGCGCGGCCATCACGAGCAGGGAGCCGAGCAGCGAGCCGCCGATCGGTCCGGAGGGAACGGGACGCGCCAGCTTGAAGTGGAGATACGCCGCGAACGCGCCGTGCCCGACGACGATCAGCGTCGCCAGCACCGGCACCGGCAGCAGGCGGAACAGCGCGGGCAGCGGTTTTGCCCGGAACGACTCCAGGTCCGACGCCGCTTCCGACCTTTCCTCGTGCGTCTGGTCGAGCAGCAACCGCTCGTCATCCGGCGCGGTTGGGGGAGTTGGTGACTCCGCATCCGTCCCGGCGAACACCCTGCCGAACGGACGGAACGACGCCTCCGCGCGTGCAGCGAGCTGGTCGAGTTCAACGCCGGCGCTCGCGAGCGACTTGTTGAATTCCTCGTTGTCCAGCTTGACGCCGGGCAGGACGGCGTCATGCGTGCGGCTGGCTTGCAGGAGACGCTGTTGGATTCGGAACTTTCGCGCGCCTTCATCCGCGGCAATCACGGCGAGCGCCTGGTTCAGCGCCTGGGTGCGAGCCCGATGGATGCGCGTCTGCCGCGCACAGGCGCGTGTCTCGATCGCCGCGCTTTGCAGACGCGCGGTGGATTCGATTTCGGCGACCCGCGCCGCGTGGGCGGCATCCAGGTCGCGAAGGACCGCAGCGGTGTCGTATTGCTCGCGATGCACGCGGGCCTGATGCTCGCGCTCGAGGGTGTCGCGTCGCGCGGCGGCATCGCGCACGGCCTGGCGCAACTGGCCGAGCCGCTCCAACGCCTCGTTCACGCCGACCGCGTTACTCACAGTCTCTCCTGACTTTGGCCATGATGCCCTCGAGCTTTTCGAGGGCGGTGAGCGCGGAGGTCATGTGCGTTTGCAACGGCTGGACGTAGCGCAATTCGAATTCCTCGCCCCGCGCGTCGCGCCATTCGGCCCTGATCTCGCCCCAATGGCTCGTCATGTCCCGCATGAGCGCGGACAACTGCGCGCGTGTTGCCGCGGGGTTCATTGCGGGCCTCCCGTGGGCTCAGTGCGCTCGACAGCCGCGGCGGCCGGCGGAGAGGACGAAGTCGCCGGCGCGGAATCGTCCTGCGGCTTCGCGGGTTTCGGAGTGGATGGAAATCGTTCAAGAT
This sequence comes from Verrucomicrobiota bacterium, assembly GCA_016871675.1. NCBI lineage: Bacteria > Pseudomonadati > Verrucomicrobiota > Verrucomicrobiota bacterium. The sequence continues at coordinate 22,341 of VHCN01000048.1, read as the reverse complement.
ACGATTCGAGCGTGCCGACCGAGAGCGCAAGCGAAGACGCGGCTTCGCGCAAATCGTGCGTGAAGAAGGAGCGGAGCTTGTCCACCTGCTTGGCGAGCGGCCCGGCGTCGGTCTCGAAGCGTGCGATCCATTTCTTCACGCTGGCGACTTTTGCGACGGCTTCGTCGAGCGCGCGTTTGGCCCGTGTGACGGCTTGCAGGTGCGCGGCGGTCGCGTCCTGCATGTTGCTGAGCCGCGCCGAGAAGAGGGCCTGCTGGGCTTCCTCGAGGTCGCGCGCGCGACGCCGGATCTGGCCCTCCCAGTGGGGAAGCCGGTCCGTCTCGAGCCACTGCCGCGTGCGGGCGTAGTCGTCGAGCGCGTCGGACGTGGCGATGCGGCCCTTCTCGGCGAAGACAATCACGCGCGACCGGAACAGGTCGAGCGCGTCGATCGAAAGGACCTTCGCCTGCCGTGGTGAACTCATCGTTGGGCGAGGTAATCCTCGATGCGCTGGGCCTTGCGGAGCAGGTAGGGTGTGTGCTGGCCGGAAACCTCGACGAACTTCTTGAGCGCGCGGATCGTCTGCTCGAACTCCTGCGAGAACTTCTCGTGTTCCTGGTCGCCCCACGTGTCGCCGAGCGAGGCGAAGCGCGCGTGCAGCGAGGCCATGCGGTTTTGAAGGTCGATGTTGAAGCGTTTGAGTTCCTCCGCGAACCGGCGGACGGCCTCGGGATCCATGACGGCTTGTGGCATGGGATGGGATGGGTTGCCGGCGCTGCGCCGGTGGGTTGTGTTGCCACGGAAGCTAACAGAGGAGCCGGCGGCGCGAAAGTTGCAATTCCGGAGCCCTTCCGCACACTGCGCGCACGACCATGAATCCCTACGCCACGCTCGTTTCCGAATACGCGCGCCTCGCGCGCGAAGCCCGCGCCTGGCCGGTCGGCGGATTTCCTCCCTGCCCGCGGCCCGAGATTCGGGCCGACGCGCCGCGCGCACTCATCTTCTCACCGCATCCCGATGACGAGGTGATCATCGGCGGACTCGCGCTCCGGTTGCTTCGCGAGGCGGGCTGGAAGGTCCTTAACGTCGCCGTCACGCTCGGAAGCAGCCGCGAGCGGCAGGCCGAGCGGCTCGCCGAACTCAAGCGATGCTGCGAGTGCATCGGCTTCGGCCTGCTGCAAACCCTGCCGTCGGGTCTTGAAAGGGTGAACGTGAGTTCGCGAACCTCGGAACCCGCGCACTGGGCGCAGTGCGTCGAAATCATCGCCGACCTGCTGATCGAGCACCGGCCGCGGGTGATCCTCTTCCCGCACGAGCACGACTGGAACAGCACGCACATCGGCACGCATCACCTCGTGATGGATGCGTTGCGGACGCTTGGGCCGGAGTTCAGCACGAGCCTGGTCGAGACCGAATTCTGGGGGCAGATGGCCGCGCCGAACCTGCTGGTCGAGATCAGTCCGCGCGACCTCGGCGACCTGATCACGGCGCTGACGTTTCACGTCGGCGAAGTGCGCCGCAATCCCTATCACCTGTCGGTTCCCGCGTGGATGATGGACAACGTGCGGCGCGGCGCGGAAGTGGTCGGCGGCCAGGGCGGTGCGGCGCCGGAATTCCCATTCGCCACGCTCTACCGGCTGAGGCGATGGCAGGGCGCGTCCGTGCACGACGTGTTGGATCACGGGCGCGCACTCGCGGCGGTGGAGAATGCCGCGACGTTGTTCGGCGGTTGAGCTTCCGAACGACGAAGGCTGGTGGCTTGTGGCACGCGTCAGGCCGCGGTTTCCGCCGAAAGGTCCAGGCGATCGAACAGCAGGCCGAGCACCCACACGCCCGCGCCGGCCATGGCGGCGAGCGCGCCGCGTGTGGGCGGGATGATGCCGGAAAGACAGCGCAGCGTGGTGGTTTTGCCCGCGCCGTTCGGGCCGACGAGCCCCATCACTTCGCCGGGGTTCACGGTGAAGGACAGGTCCGTGACGGCCGCGAAGTCGCCGTAGAGCTTGGTGAGATTGATGACCTCGATCACGGCGTTCTCATTTCCGTGGCGTGTCCTTGCGAGGGAAGAGCGCGGCGGGTTCGCCGAGCGCGTGGCCCGCGGTGAGTCCGCCCCATCCCGCTTCGTCGAATCGCGCCGGCGCCGCAGGCAGTCCGAGTTGCGCGTGAATCTTCGCGCTCGTGCCGGGAATGAATGGCAGGAGCAACACGGAGAGCACGCGGCAGGTTTCGGCGAGGTTGTAGAGCACTTCATCGAGGCGCGCGGATTGGGCGGGATCCTTCGCGAGTTTGAAGGGCGCCGTCTGGTCCACGTATTGGTTGGCGCGGGTGACGAGTTCCCAGATGGAGAGCAGCGCGGCCTGGAGCTGGTTGTCCTTGAGATGCGCGAGCGTTGCGTGGACGGCGCGCGCGGCGTCGGGCGCGAGTTCGTCGTGGCGGGCCGGGACGATGCCGTTGCGATAACGCTTGAGCATCGAGAGCGAGCGGTTGACGAGATTGCCGAGGCCGTTGGCGAGTTCGGCGTGGTAACGGGCGGCGAAGCCCTCGTCCGTCCAGTTGCCGTCCGGTCCGATGGCCAGCTCGCGCACGACGAAAAACCGGAAGGCGTCCACGCCCCACTCGGCCACGACGGCGACGGGGTCCACGACGTTGCCCGTGCTCTTGCTCATTTTCTCGCCGTCTTTCTGCCACCAGCCGTGGACGAGAATCTGCCCGGGCAGCGCGAGCCCGAGGGCCTTGAGCATGATGGGCCAGTAGACGGCGTGAAACTTGATGATGTCCTTGCCGATGACGTGGATGTCGGCGGGCCACAGGCTCAGTTGGGAGTTCTTGGCCCGCCGTTCCGGGTTGGCGCAGGCCGCAAGGACGGCGGGGTCGCCGTGGTCGGCGGCGGCGCTGACGTAATTCACCAGCGCGTCGAACCACACGTAGTTCACGTAGTCCGGGTCGAAGGGAATCGGGATGCCCCACTCGAGCCGGGCGCGCGGGCGTGTGATGCAGAGGTCGCCGAGCGCCTCGCCGCGGAGGAAGCCGAGCACCTCGTTCCGCCGGAAGTCGGGCTGCACAAATCCGGGATTCGCCTCCAGATACCCAATCAGCCACGCTTGATGCCGGCTCATCCTGAAATACCAGTTCTCCTCCGCGAGTTCCTTCACTTCGCCGTAGATTTCGGGCCACGTGCCGTCGGGGTTGCGGTCCTTGTCGGTGAGAAACGTCTCCTGCCGCACGGAATACCAGCCGCGATGCGCGGCTTTGTAGAGATCCCCGCTCGCGTGAAGCTTGTGCAGCAGCGCGGCCACGACGGACTTGTGGCGCGGTTGCGTGGTGCGGATGAAGTCGTCGTTGCTCAGTCCCACCGTCGCCGCGCATGCCTGCCACTGCACGGCGAGCGCGTCGCAGAATTCCTGCGGCGTCCGGCCCCCGGCTTGAGCGGTCTGCTGGACTTTTTGCCCGTGCTCGTCGAGCCCGGTGAGGAAAAACACCTCCACGCCCATCGCGCGGCGCGAGCGGGCGATCACGTCGGTGACGACTTTTTCGTAGGCGTGGCCGAGGTGCGGCTGGCCGTTGACGTAGTCAATCGCGGTGGTGATGTAGAACCGTTTGCCCATGCGCGGCGGAGTGTGGGCCATGGGGAAGTCGAAGGCAACAGCCGGAGGCTGCGAGCGTCCGGTGGGTGCAATGATTTCAGCGCGTCCCGGCACGCGGCGGCTTGCGCAGGAGCTGGTTGATGCGGGTGAAGACCTCGGGCGGGAAGCCCATCGCGCGCTTGAGCTGGTAGTCCTTCTCCAGGATGTTCGGATTGTTCTCCCACGCGCGGAAGTCGGCCCACGACACGAATCCTTGCATCCACGCCCAGTGGCCGAAGACCGGCACCGGATAATCGCTGCCATGCACCATGCGGCTGAGCACCGGTTCGCGCAGGCACTTCGGCACGACGCTGCCGCGGATGGGGACGTTGAACGCGCTGATGTCCCCGTAGAAGTTCGCGTGCCGCTCGAACATCCCGGCCATCACGTCGAAGTATTGCGGGTCGAACAGCCCGCTCTTGGTCGCGCAATGCGCGGCGATGACGGTGACGCCGCACTCGAGCGGCAGCACCAGCCCGCGCGGGTCCGCGAGGTCGGGGCGGACAACCTCCATCGTGTGTTCGCCCCCCGTGTGCGCGAGCAGCGGCAGTCCCGACTCGGCCATCCGCTCCCAAAACCTCCGGTAGCGCGGCAGGTTGCAGTCGATGTTGTGGCAGTTCGGGAGGATTTTCATCATCACGGCACCGCCCGCGAGGCAGCGGTCGAGTTCCTCCAGGGCGTCCGCGCGGGCGGGATGAATCGAGACCGCGGGAAGGAAGGCCGGGTTGTCGCGCGCGAGCCGGAGCACGTAGTCGTTCGGCACGTAGGCGCTTCCCACGCCCTTCATCAGCCGGCCTTGTTCGTCGTAAACCTGTTCCTGCGCGAGGATGACAATGGCATCGAGCGACGACTCGCGCGCGAGCTGCGCAAGCCGGTCGGCATAGAGGCGGTCGAGATCGCCCTTCAACGCGGACACGGGCAGGCCGATGTGCCGGAGCATCACGGAATAGAGCGGCCATTTCGAAGGCAGCACGCGCACCCAGCAACCCGTGCCGGCGGAGCCATTGCCCACGATGTGAACGTGCATGTCCACGGTGCGCCCGGGGTCGGAGGCGGGACGCTTGGGCATCGGTGAAGCGGCGGGATGCGTGGATTCGGCCATGAGGTCGGGCACTCGGAGCAAGCCGCGCTCGTGGACGGGTCAAGCCTCGACGGGTTCGCCGGCCATCCTCGGGTCCGTCCCGGCGTGGTCGTGGGACGCGGCGGCGGCGGATTGCGGCCTCGTCGGGGGCATCGCCCGCAGCTTCGCAATGATGGGCGGGAGCTTGGCGAGCAAGTGGTCGAGCTCGGCGGCTGTGTTGTCAATGCCGAAGCTGAACCGGACGCTTCCGCGGGCGCGGCGCGCGTTCACGCCCATCGCGGTGAGCACGTGCGACGGATGCAGCGAGCCCGTCGTGCACGCGGAACCGCTCGATGCGCAGATGCCTTCCTGGTCGAGCAGCATCAGCACCGCCTCGGCCTCCACGGATTCGAAGGCGATGTTGCTCGTGTTTGGAAGCCGCGGTTCCTTCGCGCCATTGCGCACGCAGGTTGGAATCATCGAGAGGACGGCCTGCTCGAAGCGGTCGCGGAGTCCGCGGATGCGCGTGTCTTCCTCGCGCAGGTTCGCCGTCGCGAGTTCGGCCGCCCGGCCGAAGCCGACGATGTAGGGGACATTCTGGGTGCCTGCGCGGCGCCCGCGTTCCTGCTGGCCGCCGATGAGATAGGGTTGAAACCTGGCGTTGCGCTTCACGAAGAGCGCGCCGATCCCCTTCGGCGCATGCATCTTGTGCGCGGAGAGTGAAAGGAAATCGCAATCGAGCGCGCGAACATCAATCGGCAGCTTGCCCGCGACTTGCACCGCGTCGGTGTGGAAGATCGCGCCCTTGCTGTGGCAGATTGCGGCGATCTCCTCGATCGGGAACAGCACGCCGGTCTCGTTGTTCGCCCACATCACGGACACGATCGCGGTGTCGGGCTGGATGGACTTCTCGACCAGGTGCAGGTCGAGCGCGCCGTCGGAATCAACCGGCAGGTAGGTGACTTCGTAGCCGCGGCGATCGAGGTAGGCGCCGAAGTTCATGTTCGCCGAATGTTCGACGGCCGTGGTGAGCACGTGGCGCCGGCCGGGTTGGGTGACCAGCGCGCTGTGCAGCGCGGCGTTGCTCGACTCGGTCCCGCAGCTCGTGAAGACGATTTCGCCCGGCTCGGCGTTGAGCATCGCGGCGAGCTGTTCGCGCGCGGTGTCAACATGCCGGGCGACTTGCCGCCCGAAGTGGTAACCGCTCGATGCATTGCCCCAGAGGTCCGTGAGAAACGGGCGCATTGCCTCGAACACCTCCGGCGCGATGCGCGTAGTGGCGTTGTTGTCGAAGTAATGGACGGCGCGCTGGTTCATGTTCGACCCGGCCCGGCCCAACGCGGCCGGACTCGATGGGCCGCCAGTCTAGGCGCGGCGTGCCGTTGCGCAAGCGCGCAAGTGCCGGGATGTCGGGACCACGCGGCTTGACGTCCGCCCCGCGGCAGGGCATCAACTCGCCATGCTTCGCCGACTCATTGCGCTTGTGTTGGTTGCGTCCGCCCCCGCCGCGTCCCGTTCCGCCGAGGCGCCGTTCCGGGTGGACCACGCCTCGCCGCTGCAGGCCGAGGCAAAGCAACTCGACCAGCGGGACTCATTCACGCTCGTCCGCGTCGAGTTCAACGGCATCGAGGGCGATCGCGTGCCGGGACACCTCTACCTTCCGCGAAACCCCACGGGCCGCGCGCCCGCCGTGCTGGTGCAGCACGGCATTGGCGACAAGAAACAAGCCGAATACATCGTGCAGACCTGCCGCATCCTCGCCTCGCGAGGCGTCATCGCGCTCGGCATCGACGCGCCGAACCGCGGCGAGCGCAAAGACGCGGCCGGCCCGGAGAAAACCTCGTTGCTCGACCCGTCCTCCGTCCACAAGTGGTTTCGCCAGCACTGCGGCGATTACAGCCGGGCCTTCGACTACCTCGCCTCGCGCGACGACGTGGACAAGGACCGACTCGGCTACATCGGCTTCAGCTGGGGCGCGATCACCGGCATCACTTACTCCGCGCATGACCCGCGTGTGAAGGCCCTGGCCTCCATCGGCGGCGGCGGCAACCTCGTCGGCTTCCTCGGTCTCCCGCCCGTGCCGGGCGCGGACAAGAAATCGCCGCCGTCGCTCGACCCCGCGCACAACGTCGGCGGTTACGTCCCGCGTCCGCTGCTCTTCATCAACGGCCGCAAGGACACGATCGTTTTCCCGCCCTTCGCCGAGGCGCTGCACAAGGCCGCGGGCGCGACCGCGAAGGTCGAGTGGTATGACACCGACCACTATTTCCAAGGAGTGGACCGCGAGAAAATCCTCGGCGGCGTGGTGGACTTCATGAAGTCGAAGCTGTCCGCGAAGAAGTAGCGGCGTCCGGCGGGCGCGAGCCCGCATCTATCCAAACAACGCCCGTGCCGCCGAGATGTCCGCGGCAATCTGGGTCTTGAGCGCATCGAGCGACGGGAACTTGCGCTCGTCACGAAGCTTCTCGATGAACGTGATTTCCAATTCCTGCCCGTAGAGGTCGGCGTCGAAATCGAGCAAGTGCGCCTCCACTTGCGCCGCGGCCGCGGGCGCGACCGTCGGGCGGACGCCGATGTTCACGACCGCGCGATGCGCGCGACCGCCCGCGGTCGCGCGCGCAGCGTAAACACCGTTCGGCGGCAGCAACAACCCGGCGGTGTCGAGGTTGGCCGTCGGGAAACCGAGCTTCCGCCCGAATCGCGCGCCGGACACGACGCCGCCTGACAGCGACCACACGCGGCCGAGCATTTGCGACGCGCCATCAAGGTCACCTGCGCGGATGGCGTCCCGGATGCGCGTGCTGCTGACGACTTCGCCATCGAGCGAGACCGCGGCCAGGCCATGGACTTGGAAGCCGAGTTCGCGGCCGAGTTCGCGGAGGGACGCCACGGTGCCGGAGCGCTGGTGTCCAAAAGTGAAGCTCGCGCCGACGCACACCCCGTGGATGTGCCCGAAGCCGCCGGCGAGCGAGCGGACGAACGCCTCGCCCGTCTGTTCGCTGAACGCCTTGTCGAAGCGAATGAGCAGCGTCGCATCCACGCCGAGCGACCCGATGACGCGGAGTTTTTGCGGCAGCGAGTAAAGGAGCGGCGGCGTGCGTTCCGGTGCCAGGACGGCGTTCGGATGGCGGTCGAAAGTGACCACAACGGCGAGCGCCTCGTGCTGCCGGGCGTCTGCGACGGTCTGACGGATCACTTGCTGGTGGCCGAGGTGGACGCCGTCGAACACGCCGATGGCGAGGCACACGCGGCGCGGCGCGGCGCCGAGTTCGGCTGCGGTCCGGAGGACGTTCACCCGCGCAGCGTGGTGCGCGGTGCGCGGTGCGTGAAGGAAAAACTGCCGGCGCGGCCCGTCGTGGATCCCTTGGGCGGCCCGGCTGGAGCTTCGAACTTCATGGAGCGGGCTTGGATTCGTTGCGGACCTGCTCCTTCCTTTCCTCGAGCTCGGCGGCGGCGGATTTGCGGTCGCTGACAAGCTGCTTCTGCAGTTGCTCGAACGCCTCGGCATCGCCCTTGTCCGCGGCCTCTTGCAGTTTGCCGCGGATGAAGATCTCCCGGTCGGCGATCTTCGCCTTGTATTCGGCATCGAGCTCGGCGAGCCGGCGCTTCTGCGAGTCGGTGAGTTTGGCGACCGGCGATTGCTTCGCGAGCCGCTCCATGGCCAGTTCGAAGGAGGATTTCATCTTGAGTTCAGGCTACGGCGCCGCGGGGGGCGGTTTCTTCTTCCACGGCATGTCGGGGAACTTCTCCGGCAGCTTGATCGCGGCCGGCTTGGGCTGGACGAGCTGCAGTTCCGGGTCGGGCGGCGCGGCGGTCGCGGGCGAGTTCATATTGCCCTTCCATGAGGCGATGCGCGCCTGCAAGCCATGATGTTCCGCGGTCAGCTTGTTGCCGGACTTCATGTAGAAGAGCGAGAGGTTGGTGTGGACCAGTTGCTCGGCGGGGCGGAGCTTCTCGGCCTTGTGCCCCTCGGCGATGGCCGAGGGGAGGTCGCCTTTGCGGTAGAGCGCCATGCCAAGCGCGAGTTGGGCGTCGAAGTGCGCCGGGTCGGCCGCGAGGATTTCCCGCAACAGCATGATGCACGCATCGTAGTCGCCCTGGCTGAAGGCAAACATCGCGTCGTCGTAGCGTTGAAGCGCGTCGGTCATGCGTCGTGTCCGACACTAGGCGGACGGAGGCGGCGCGGCAAGGATCGCGGCCGGTGCAAAGTGAAGTCGGGTCTTCACCCGATTTCGGGACGTCCATCGGCGGGCGGCCAGCGTTGTGCTGGTTTCTCAGCCATGAAAGCCGCTGTCTTCTTTGAACGGGATGGAGTGCTCAACGAAGTGCAGACCGTCCGCGGCCAGCAGTTGCCGCCGCTGACGTTCGACGAGTTTCGCGTGCGCGCCGAGGTCGCTGCCCCGCTCCAGCAACTGAAGGCGGCTGGGTTTGTCCTGGTCGTGACAACGAATCAACCCCTCGTCTCGCAGGGGCTCCTGCCACGGCGCGAGATGGACCTGATGCACGACCGCCTGCGCCGTCTGTTGCCGCTGGATGACCTGCTCGTGTGCCCTCACGAGGAATCGGACCGTTGTCCCTGCCGCAAGCCCCGCACCGGGTTGCTCATCGAGGCCGCCTTCAAGTGGCACCTCGACATGGACCGGTGCTTCATGGTGAGCGACAAGTGGCAGGACGCCGCCGCCGCGGAAGTCGCGGGTTGCACGTCGGTCCTCATCCGTTCCCCGTGGAACGGCGGCGGGCATCATGATTTTGTCGTGCCGTCGCTCGCGGGCGCGGTGGGCAAGATTCTTCAATTCCACTCGCCCGGCGCGGTCGCCGCGCACCGTCACGTCGCGTGAAATCCCGAGCCGTCATGCGCCAGCCTCACGCATCCAGCGGCGGGATTCTTTTGCGCGTGGAGTTTGCGCCCGCGCGAGCGGTTCGGTTGCCGGTGAGGGTGCTTCGGAAATCCGGCTCCGCGGCGCTTTGGCGCGACGCCGGCGCGGCCGAATGGGCGCGCCTCGGGCCCGCTTCACTTCTTGGGCTTGATCCCGACAGGTTCTTTCTTCGTTGAGGCCTTCTTCTCGTCGTCCTTCGTGGGCGGCCCCGTGACGGGCGCCTGCGGTGGCGGCGGCTTCGGAAACATCCGCGGGTCGTAGGGAGGAAGGTCGTTCGTGGAGACCAAGCGCAAGCCGCCGGAGACGACCACGCGATCGCGTTCGTCGAGTTTGAGGATCGGACGCGAGTTGCCGAAGTCGTAGGTCGCGCGGCCGATGAGTTCGCCGTCCGCCGTCACGATGCAATGCGTGAACGAGCGGCGATAGGATTGGTAGAGCACGTGGAGGTTGCTGTAGCGATCCATCTGCGCCTCGGGGGCGGCGAACGCAACGTAAGTCCCGAGCGACACGGCGCGGATCGGGTTTTGGTCCGAAGCATCCGCGAGCCGGTAATAGAGGCGGATCTGGTCGGCCATCCGCAACTGGATGATCGCAAACCGGCGCGTCTCGGGCGCCGCCGCCGCCTCACCCGCACGCGGGGGCACGCCGAATTCCGCCTCCCAAAGGCGCAAGCCGCGCACGACCTCGAAGCGGAAGGGAACCGGGCTGGTGAGTTCGACGCCGAGTTCGCGCACGCGGACCGTGGCCGTGGCTGTGTAAAAGCCCGTGGCATTCAAGTCGTAGGCGGGCGTGACTTCCACCTTGCGGATTCCCTCGAAGCCCGGCTCCAGGTCAAACTCGCTCGAGACATCCAGCGCACGGAGCTTCGGCACCTGCTTGCGATCCTGCGTGGACAGCGAAAACCTCAGCCACTCCGGGTCGTCGCCGAAATGGAGCCGACGCCCGGACGCGTTCTTGATGCGGACGAGGAGTTGCACCGTCTCCCCGGAGAGAAAGACAGCCTGTGGCGCGTCCACCTCGATGCGAACGGGCTGCGCCCAAGCCTCGGCAACGAGAACAAGCGCCGCAGTCAGCAGCCGCATCAGGAACTTCATGGTCGCAGTCTAGTGCGCGCCGCAGGGCGTGCCAAGCAGCAAAACCCGCGTCACGCCGCGGCGTCCGCGAGAATCCAATCCGCCGCGGCGGCGCAGTCGTCCACCACCACGAGCGACTGGCGCGGGCCGGTGAAGTCACGCTCCGTCTGCGCGCCGTAGCCGGTGCGCACGAGCAGACTGCGCCGCACGCCCGCGTTCCAGCCGCACTGCACATCGATGGGCTTGTCGCCCACCATGTAGCTCCGCGCAAGGTCCACGCCGAACTCGTCCCGCGCATCGTGCAGGAATGCCGGCGACGGTTTCCGGCCGCGACTCGGCGCCTCGGGAGCTTCGGGCGAGAAGTAAACCTTCGTGAAACGCACGCCGTCGCCCTCCAAGGCGGCGACCAGCCGTGCGTTGACGCGGTGCATGTCCGCCTCCGAGTAGTAACCGCGGCCGATGCCAGACTGGTTGGTGACGATGATGAGCAGGAAGCCCGCGTCTTGCAGCCTCTTCAATGCCTGCGGCACGCCGGGCAGCATCTCGACTTGCGCCGGGTCGCTCAGATAGTTCCGGTCCACGATCAGCGTGCCGTCGCGGTCGAGGAAGACAGCCTTCATGGCTCGCGGCGAAAGCTGTCCGCCAATTCCGCAGGAGTGACCGTGGCGGTGCCGACCTTGCCGACCACGACGCCCGCGGCGTGGTTCGCGAGAAGCGCCGCCTCGACCGGCGAGGCGCCCGCGGCGATGGCGAGCGTGAACGTGGCGATCACCGTGTCGCCCGCGCCCGACACGTCGAAGACCTCCCGGGCCATCGTGCCGACATGGAACGGCCGCTGCCCGCGCTGGCAGAGCAGCAAGCCGTGCTCGCCCAGCGTGATGAGCAGCAGCGCGCACTGCAAATCGCGCAGCAGCTTGTCGCCGACGCCGAGCAGCGCCTCATCCTCGAGCGGCGGAATGTCGCGTGGGGACTGGGGGACGCCCGCGAGTTCGAACGCCTCCTTTCGGTTTGGCGTCACGAGCGAGAGCCCGCGCAGGTCGAGGTGATGCACGGGCTTCGGGTCGAGGCTCAGCCACACGCCGCGCGCCTTGCACACGCGCCGCAACCCGTCCAGCAGCGACTGCGTCACCACGCCTTTGCCGTAATCGCCCACGATCACGGCGTCCGAATCAGGCACGGCCTCGGCGGCAGCCTCCAACAACCGGCGGGCGGCTTTCGCGTCCAGTTCCTCACGCGACTCGCGATCCACGCGCGCCACGTGCTGATGGTGCGCGATCACACGGATCTTCTTGGTCGTGATGCGTGAGGCCACGGGGAGCAGCCCGCCGCAGCCGACCCGTTGCTCGCCCAGCAGGCCGAGCAACTGCCGCGCGCCGGCATCGTGCCCGGTCACGCCGAAAAGTTCCGCCGTCGCGCCGAGCGCGGTGAGGTTGCGCGCGACGTTGGCCGCGCCGCCGGGCATGAAACTCTCGCGCTCGAACTCCACCACCGGCACCGGGGCCTCCGGCGAGATGCGCGACACCCGGCCCCAGATGAACTGGTCGAGCATCACGTCGCCCACCACGAGCACCCGCGCGCGCGCGCCCGCGGCGAGCAGGCGGCGGACGCGCGGAACGCTGATCGTGTGGACGCGGCGCTTCATGGCGTGTCGAGGAAGGCTGTCATCGGGCTCGTGGCGCCCGCGGTGAGCTGCTGCGCGGCAAGGCCGATTTCAAACGCCCCGCGCCCGGCCTCGACCGCAAGCTTGAACGCCGCGGCCATTCTTGACGGGTCGCCGGCCACGGCAATCGCGGTGTTCACGAGCACGGCGTCGGCGCCGAGTTCCATGGCCTCGGCCGCATGGCTGGGCGCGCCGATGCCGGCATCCACTACGACCGGGACCGTGGCTTGCTCGATGATGATGCGGAGCTGGTCGCGGGTTTGCAGGCCGCGGTTGGAGCCGATGGGCGAGCCGAGCGGCATCACGGTCGCGCAGCCGGCGTCCTGCAGCCGCTTCGCGAGCACGGGGTCGGCATTGATGTAAGGGAGCACGGTGAAGCCTTCCTTCACAAGCAACTCGGCGCCGCGCAGCGTCTCCACCGGGTCGGGCAGCAGGTAGCGCGGGTCGGGGTGAATCTCGAGCTTCACCCACTTCGGCAGCCCGGCCGCGGCGGCGAGGCGGGCGAGCCGGACGGCTTCGTCCGCAGTCATCGCTCCGCTGGTGTTGGGCAGGAGCAGGTAGCGCTTCGGGTCGATGAAATCGAGGATGTTGGCGAAAGGGTCGCCCTTGCCCGAGAGGTCCGCGCGGCGCAGCGCGACGGTGACAAGCTCGCACCCGCTGGCGTCCAGCGCGGCGCGCATGGCCACGGGCGAGGAGAACTTGCCCGTGCCGAGGATGAGCCGCGAACGAAACTCGCGGCCGGCGATGACCAGCTTCGACATCGCGGCGAGCGTAGGAGTTCGGCTGGCGGCGCGGAAGCATCAAGTTCTTCCCGTCGCCCCGCGGTCGCGTGTCAGTGCATTTCCACGTCGCACGTTCCGATGCCGCCTCGGTAGTAGTTGAACTGCACGTTCGGATGGTCCGCGAGCAGCGACATCGGCACGGAGCTGTCGGGGAGCTTTTGCGAGATCATGAACGCGGTCAGCCGCTGGCCGAACGGGTTGTCGTGCGTGCCGGCGTGCCAGATGGAGACTTTCTCCGCCTTCCACGTTTCGACCGGGCCGACGCTGATGGCCTGCGTGGGCACGAGCGAGATGTTGCCGCCGCCGGATGTGCGCGCGTTTTGCGCGACCGTCAGCGGATGGAGGTCGACCACGCGCGTGGCGAGTTTGCGATACTCGGCGGGCGGCGGCGGCGAGTGCTTCCACTTGCCGGCGCGGCGGGGCGGGTCGTTGAAGGCCCAGTGTTTCACGTCGCCCTGCCCGCCTTGCATCACGGCGCAACGCACGCCGGAGTCCCAGCTCGCCCGGTAGGCGCGCGTGTCGCCCTTGGGGAAGTGCAGGTTCGCATCCGGCATCACGAGTTCGCGGCGGATGCGGCTGAAGCACATCTCGCGGTCGGCCTTCTCGAAGGACAGCGGATGCGAGACGGGCGTCTCGCGTCCGTCGAGGAACCACTCGTCCATTCCCCAGAAGTGCGCGGAGCGGATGCCCAGCCCGAGTTCGTTCACGATGCGCGCGACGAGCGGCAGCTGCTCGGTCGGCCCGATGGGGCCGCAGATGCCGACCGGGTTGTCGGGCGTGGATTGCTTCCACGCCGTGATGTATTCGAGCGCCTCGGCGAGGTAGAAGTCTTCGAGCGTGTCGTAGAGCACGACCTTGAATCCGGGGCGGGTGAGCCGTTGCAACTTCTCCACCGTGAGCTTGGCGGCCGCGGCGATGATGCCGGAATCGAGCGTCGTGTAATCCCACCAGTCGGGCGCGATGGACGAGAGTTTGCGTGCCATGATGCGGGAGTTGTAAACGCGGTCCCGCCGGGCGCGAAGAAAAAACCACGGGCGGCCACGGCCTAGCCCGTGCGAAAACCGGCCGGCGGTTTTCTCGGTTGAAATCGTCTTCGCCCCGTTCAATGATGCGGCGAAGGGAACACGCGGCGAAAGGTGGCCGGGTCTTCCAAACCCATGCGCACTCCGAGCATCCCGAAGCCCAGGCGAAAAATACTGGTCATCGAGGACGATCCGGCGCTGCGGCACACGATGACGCTGGTCCTCCCTCCGCGCGAAGGGCCACGACCCTTCGCGAACCGGCTGAATGAGTCGAAGCCCCGTTGCACCGCCTCTCCCGCACCGGATGAAAACCACGCGACGTGAGTTTCTCTCGGGCGTCTGGGCTGCAGCCGCGGCAAGTGCCGCCGGCTGCGCAACCATTTCAGTCCCGGAAGTCACCGGACCGCTGATCGACACCCACACGCACTTCTACGACCCGGCCCGGCCGCAGGGCGTGCCGTGGCCGGGCAGGAACGACCCGCTCCTCTACCGCACTGTCCTGCCGAAGGATTATCGCGCGTTGCCCCAGCCGCGTCGGGTGACGGGCACGGTCGTCGTCGAAGCCAGCCCGTGGATTGAGGACAACCAGTTCATCCTCGACCTCGCCGCGAAGGACCCGTTCATCGTCGGGTTCGTCGGAAACCTTCCCGAGGACTCGGCGGAGTTTCGCGCGGGGTTGAAGCGCTTCGCGACCAACCCGCTCTTTCGGGGCATCCGCATCGTGCACCCGCGCGTGGTGAAGTCGCTCGCCGACCCGGCGAAACTCGCCGACCTTGCGCTGCTCGTCGAGCACGACCTCGAACTCGACTTGAACGGCGGCCCGGCGCTCCTCGCGGCCGCCGACCGGCTTGCCGCCGCGTTGCCGGGGTTGCGGATCGTCATCAACCACGTCGCCAACGTGAAGATTGACGGCAAGGCGCCGCCTGCCGACTGGCTCCGCGGCATGGACGCCTGCGCGCGGCATCCGAAGGTCTTTTGCAAAGTTTCCGCGCTCGTCGAGGGCACCGGCCGCACCGACGGCACCGCGCCGCGCGATGTGGAATTCTACCGCCCCGTGCTCGACGCCGTGTGGGAGCGCTTCGGCGCCATGCGGCTCATCTACGGCAGCAACTGGCCCGTGAGCGAACGATTCGCCAGTTGCGCGACCGTGCAACAGGTCGTGCTCGATTACTTCACCGCGAAGGGATCGAGCGCAGCCGCCCGGTTTTTCTCAGCGAACGCGCGCGCGGCTTACAAGTGGGTGGCGCGACCGGCCTAGACCTTTGGCTCCCAGCCGGGGCGGTACTCGCGCTTCCAGAACTTCTGCGCCTCGGGGTTGTTGAGGATGCGGCCGGTCTTCGGGTCCACGTTCAACACGGTGCCGCTGCGCAGCGCGATGTTGCCGAGGTGGCAGAGCATCGTGCTCTTCTGTCCCTCGACGATCGGCGAGTTGAGCGGCGTGTTCTTGCGGATGGCGTCGGCGAAATTCTGGAAGTGCGGCAGGTCGCCGCCGCCGGGGCCGCCGGTCTTCTTCGACACTTCCTTCCCGTCCATGTCGAAGATGGTGTAGTCGTTGCCGCCGGTCATGATCATCGAGCCGCCGTCGCCGTAGAATGAGACGAATGGGATCTTCTCGCCCTTGCGCGCATTGCACGAGCTGTCGTCCCACGACGCGCCGGATTTGCCGAAGTCGAACACCGCGGAACCGGTGTCGGGCGTCTCCTGGTCATCGTCGAAGTGGTAGCGGCTGCCGAGAAAGGTGACGCGCCGCGGGTAGTCCACGCCGAGGCCCCAGCGCGAGACGTCGAGCGCGTGGATGCCGTTGTTCGCCAGCTCGCCGCCGCCGTAGTGCCAGTGCCAGTGCCAGTTGTAGGGATGGAGGTTGTCCTTGTAAGGGCGCTCGGGTGTCGGTCCCTGCCAGAGCGTCCAGTCGAGCGTGTCCGGCACCGGCGCGGGCTTGCCTTTCTTGATGTCGCGGCGCGCGTTGTTATACCAGGTGCGGCTGAAGAGCACGCGGCCGATGGCGCCCTCGCGGAGTTTCTGGATGCCCTCGATCACGTTCGGGTAGCTGCGGCGCTGGTTGCCCATCTGCACCTTGCGGTTGTGTTTCGCGGCCGCTGCGACCAACTGTTCGGCTTCCCACGGATTATGCGAGCCGGGCTTCTCGACATACACGTGCTTGCCGGCCTGGATCGCCATGATCGCCGCGATGGCGTGCCAGAAGTTCGGCATCGCGATCGACACGGCGTCCACCGACTTGTCCTCAAGGATGCGCCGGAAGTCGCCGACGGACTTTGCCTCGCGCTCCTGCTTGCCCGACACGGCCTTGAGCCCGCCCGCGGCGCGGTTCTTGTCCACATCGCACACGTAGCCGACCTCGACGTTCTTCACACCGAGATGCCCGCTGACGTGCGCGAGCCCCCGGCTCAAGCCGATGACGCCCACGACGAGTCGCTCGCCGGGGCTGCCCTGTGCGAAGACGGCGGGCGGCGTGCCCGCGGCGACCATCGCGCCGATGGCGCTGGAGGACTTGATGAAGTGGCGGCGATTCATGGACGGGGCGGCGGTGTTCATGGGGAGTTGGATGCGGTCGCGGATTCGGTGATTCACGGGATGCGCGGTTGTAGGCGCGGCCGCGGCCGAAGGCAAGCCCGCCGGCGCGTGCAGGCGCTCAACGCGCCGCGCGACCCGCGAAGCCATACAACCGCGCCGCGGTGCCGCCGAGCACCTTCGCAATGTCCGCCGGGGGCAGGTGCCCGAGCAACGCGGCCACCTTCTCCCGATACCCGCGATAGGATGCTGGCGTGGCGTCTTCGCCGAAGCCGCCGCCGTAGATGAGCCGGTCCGCGCCGAACGCGTCCGCGATCTGCCGGACAATCGGCCGCACGTCTCGGTGCGGATACTGCGCGGGCTCGGGGAGCGACGAGATCTTCATCACGGTGTTCGGGAAACGCGACCAGCGCACGACGCGCGCGTGTTCCTCGATCGTCGCCTGCAGCGGCCGGCCGAGATGGTCGATGATCACGCGCGTCTGCTTGAACTCCTCGATGAGCGGCTCGAACCCCGCGGCGTAGCGCGGCTCGAAATGGAGCTGGACCATCAGCCCCGCATCCGCGGCCGCGCGCCAGAACGCGCGCAGCTCGGGCTTGCCCAGGGGCGGCAGCCGGTCCGGCGCATACGCGTGGATGCGCGCCGCGACGAGCCTGTCGCCAAGTTGCCTCGCCAGCGCTGAGAGGGCGTCCACGGAGCCGGGCTTGTCCGCGAACAACAGGCACGTGCCCTTGAGGCGCCGCCCACCGACGGCGAGGCAGTGTTCGAGATATCGATGGTCGTCCTGATACGGCTCCGGATGCACGATGACCGCGAAGTCCACACCCGCGCCGTCCATGCACTTGAGCAAATGCTCGGGTGTGGCGGATTTCTCGGGGCGATACGGCGCGCGCTCGTGATACGGGAAGCGCGCGTCGTCCTTCCCCGCGAAGCAATGCAGATGTGTGTCGACCACCGGCGCTGCGCTGGCGGGCGCTGCGGGCGAGAGCGTGGGGGGCGCGAGTGTCGCGGCGATCGCGGTCGCGGAGCGTTCGAAGAATTGACGGCGGTTCATGAAGTGGCGGGTTGGCAACCGCGGGCTTGTGACGCTGGAGCCAGTAAGAGGATTTGAACCTCCGACCAACGGTTTACAAAACCGCTGCTCTACCACTGAGCTATACTGGCGTCCGCCCCGGCTGGCGTCCGACCCGGCTGGAATCAAATCAGCCCCGCCGGAACACGCCGCAAGGTAGCCGTGACGCTGTCGCGCGGTCAAGGAACCGGGCGTGTGGTGTCATGTGGTTTTCAAGGTCGCCGACGCGCGGGTCTGAGGTGACTCGAGGGGCGGCCACTTGAAGTTCCGGTGCTCGGGTGCGCCATGGCGGGGGCCGCGCAGGGTGCGGCATGGGGCCGGCGGAGGGCTTCCGGCTTGGGCATGGAGGATACAGCTTTCATGCGCTCACCATTCGTTTTCGCCACAAACCGGGGTTCCCAGGCCCCGGTTTGTGGGGTTTTCTACGGTCCCATAAAACGCCCGTGCGAAGGGCGTGTCAGGGGGTGGAGCAATACTGCAGAGGATCTGGGGAAATGCGTGTTCAGCCGCGCTTTGGCCCGATCCTGAACGAGCCGGCAGGGGCCAAAGCCTGCACCCGAATCGCCGCCTACTTCCAAATCATGTCCGCCACCGTGCGGCTCGCGGGGATGAAGGGCAGCACGTGCTCGCTGTAAGGCGTCACGACGTCGAGCACATAGGCGGTCTTCGCATCGAGCATCCGCTGGAGTGCGGCGCGCAGGTCGCGTCGGAACATGACACGCTCGGCGGGGACGTTGAAGGAGTTGGCCACGCGCACGTAGTCGGGATAAATCTGCGCGCGGTCGTCAGGGTTGCCGAGGTAGGTGTGGCCGCGGTTGCCGGCGTAGAAGTTGTCCTCCCATTGCACGACCATGCCGAGGTGTTGGTTGTTCAGGATGATGGCCTTGGCGGCGATCTTCTCGACGTGCGCCGTGGCGAGTTCCTGAATGTTCATCAGGAACGAACCGTCGCCGTCGATGTCAATGACCTGCTTGTCGGGGCAGGCGACCTTTGCGCCGAGCGCCGCCGGGTAGCCGAAGCCCATCGCGCCGAGCCCGGCGCTCGTGATGAACTGCCTCGGAAAGTTGTAGCGATACCACTGGCCCGACCACATCTGGTGCTGTCCCACGCCGGTGGTGATGATGGCTTCGCCTTGCGTGAGTTCCCACAGCATCTCGATGGCCATCTGCGGGAGGATGACCTGGTCTTCCTGTCCCTTAAGATGGTCCTTCATGTGGTCGCTCTGCACGATCTCGGGGGTGACGGCGTATTGGAACGGCGCGCGCGACTTCCACTCGGCGATCCGCTTGTGCCACGCGGCGTAGGTCCTGGCCGGCGGCCGGCGCGTGATGTGCGCGTTCAACCGGCGCAAGGTGTCGCGAATGTCGCCGACGACGGGCAGGTGCGCGCGGCGGTTCTTGTTGAGTTCCGAGGCGTCGATGTCCACGTGCACGATCGTGCCGTGCTTGCAGAACTCCTCGAACTTGCCGGTGACGCGGTCATCGAAACGCACGCCAAACGCCAGCAGCAGGTCCGCGCCATCCTGGAGCTTGATCATCGGCTCGGCGGGACTCTTGCGTTGCTGGTATTCGCCGTTCACCGCCCAGTTCGCGTAGGCGGCGCCGTGCATTCCAAGCCAGCGCAACGAGAGCGGGTGCGTCTCCGGGAACGCGCCCACGCCCATGAGCGTGGTGGTCACGGGGATTTGCGTGGCCTCGGCAAACTTCCGGAGTTCGCCGGCCGCGCCGCTCGTGATGATGCCGCCGCCGCAATAGAGCACGGGTCGCTCGGCCTTTTCGATGAGGCCGAGGATCTCCTGCAACGCGACCTCGTCGGCGCGCAGGTCGGGCTGCCGGTAGCCCCGCAGGCCCGCCTTCATCTCGTCAAAGGTCAGCCACACGGGCTGGGCTTTCTGTTGCTGGATGTTCTTGGGCAGGTCGATCACCACCGGGCCGGGGCGCCCCGTCTGCGCGATGTAAAACGCCTCCTTCACGACGCGCGGGATGTCGTTGATGTCGGTGACGAGATACGAATGCTTCACGATCGGCAGCGTGAGGCCGATCATGTCCGTCTCCTGAAAACCGCCGCGGCCGATCATCGCCTGCGGCACCTGGCCGGTGATGGCGACCAGCGGACAGGAATCCATGTAGGCGTCCGCGATGGCGGTGACGAGGTTGGTCGCACCGGGACCGCTCGTGCCCATGCAGACGCCGGCCTTGCCCGTCGCCCGAGCGTAACCCTCGGCCGCGAAGCTGCCGCCCTGCTCGTGCCGCGGCAGGATGGTGCGAATCTTCGCCGAATGCGTCAGCGACTGGTGGATTTCCATGCTCGCGCCGCCGGGATACGCGAAGATGACCTCGACCCCCTCGCGCTCGAGGGCTTCGACGAGGATGTCGCGGCCGAACCTGGCGGGGCCGACCTCGCGTGCGTCTGCCGGCCGGCGCACGGCCTTGGGCGCGCGGGACTGGGCGGTTTGGGCGGTCTTGCTCATGTGTATTGCGGTTTGCCGGCGGTTCGCAGCCGCGGGCGAACAAAAAACCCACGACCGTTTCCAGCCGTGGGTTGTTGTCGAAATCTGGCGCTCACGCCCGACAAGCAAACCCGGCGGCATCGCCGGTTACGGCGACGACTACCAGCGCGGCTTGAAGGGCGAGTCCGTTCATCGGCGGTGGAGCATATCAATCGATGCAGTCGGGTCAAGGGCTGAAACCGCCACAAATCAGGCCAAGAAGCGCCAATCGCCGCCGTCCGCCGGGCGCGCTACTTGTCCACGACCATGAGCGACGCGCCGCGCTGGTTGAGCACGTATTTCTTGCCGGGCGGCGGCGGCGGGATGGGCTTGATGTAGCCGCGACTGACCAGTTCCTCGATGCCCGAGGCGGGGCGCTTGAAGTCCATCCCGAACTTGCGCGTGGCTTCGTAGATTTCATCGCGGCTGGGCAGTTGGTTCTCGGCCCGCGCCGGGATGGGGGCTGAGGGCTCGAAATTCGCCTTCGGCTGGTCATCCCTTGCAGGCGCGGCGGTTGGCTTGGTGGAACCCGGCGGCTTGGCAATCGCGGGCGGCGGCGCGGAGGGCGGTGGCTCTTCCTTGCAAGCCACCAGCAGCACGATTACGAACGAGGCAAGAACCGGGCTTTTCATGCTGTAAGCAGTTGCCGCCACAGGGCGGACCTCGCGATCCATCACGGCGACGTCGCGTGCTCCTGCATCCAAGCCACGTCGAGGTTGTTTGGCGACGCCTGAAACAGCGGAAGCAACTGACGAAATCTCACGGGTGGCGTCGTCCGCGGGTCCACCCAGCGGTGCATTTCCACGTGGCCGTCGGCAAAGGACAAGACGGAGGCCTTCACGTGGTAAGACCCGGGAAAATCCACGATCAAGTAATCAGCGGGAACGGGCGTCGCGCCGTAGCCGCGGCTCGAAACCCAGAACCACCCGTCGTTGCGGCTGTCTTCGCGCTCGTCCAGGAACACAAAGGCGTCCTGCGGCTTGCGTTTGACGAAGTCGACGTCGCGCCGGTAGCTCTCAAAGGCGGGAGCGAAGTCCGGCGCGCCAAACCCGCGTCCGGGGTTCACCCAACTGTTCATCGAAACCGACCGCACGAGGTTCTTCCCGAAGGCGCTGTCCTGACTGCGGTCCGACGGGCACTTGTAAACCTCGGCGCTCACCACGTAACCGTAGCCGATGGAGCCGTTGGTCACTTGTGACTGCCCTATCAGGTAGTCAGTGTTCGTGTTATCCGGTGTCGAGTTCTGGCAGTCGAGCCAGCCGCGGACCCAGCCACGATTCCCCGGTGACCCGGCGGCGCCGCCGTCCGGGTTCCGCGGCAGGCGCCCGTCAAAATCCCCATTATACATCAGCCAACCGAGTCCCATCTGCTTCATGTTGTTGATGCACTTTGCGCGTCGGCCCTTCTCCTTGGCTTGCGCCAATGCGGGCAGCAACATCCCGGCAAGCAGGGCGATGATTGCGATGACCACGAGCAATTCGATGAGCGTGAACCCAAGCGAATGTTGTTCGCGTCCGGGCTGTGAACCGTGAAGTTGCGGTTTCATAAGTTTGCCTCGTGGATTGGTGAGGTGAGGCGAGGCTAATCGGGCGAATTGGAAAGTCAATCACGCCGGCGCCTCGACGGTGGAACGCAGTTTCATTCAACCCCACTTCGTGCCGCCGGCAAACGTGACCCGCCCGATTCGCAGATCGCGTTTGCGTCCACAGAACCGCTCCGCGAAACTCCGCGGATGCGAGCCATCGCCATCCTCGGCGCCTCCAATGACCGCTCCAAGTTTGGCAACAAGGCCGTCCGCGCCTTCGTCCGCCAGGGCTGGACGGTCTTCCCCGTGAACCCGAGAGAGTCCAACATCGAAGGCATCGCTGTTTACGCGCGCCTCGCCGACATTCCCGCGAAGCTCGACCGCATCAGCGTTTACCTCCCGCCTGCGGTGACCCTGAAGCTCCTGCCCGAAATCGCCTCGAAAGGCTGCGACGAATGCTGGCTGAATCCCGGCGCGGAATCCCCGGAAGTTCTTGCCGAAGCGGGGCGGCTCGGACTGAACGTCATTCAAGCCTGCAGCATCGTGGATGTCGGCGAGTCGCCGGCCGGGCTTTGAACGGCGGGGTGAAATCGCGCCCTCGGATCACTCCTTGCGGACGATCCGCGAGAGCGTGTGCTGGAGGACGATCGCCTC
>VHCN01000047.1 GCA_016871675.1 Verrucomicrobiota bacterium | reverse complement strand
CGATGTTGAGCTGGCCGTTGGCAATGGTCAGGCTGTCCTTGCCGCTGATCGCAAGCCCCGCGAAGCCAAGCGTCGTCTGCCACTTCGGGCTCCACTTCGCATCCCAGCGCAACTGCCCGGACACCAGGTAAGTGTCGAGCGACGACGCAGCGCGCTCTTCCAGCACGAACTCGCCGAGGTTGAGCCGGAACTCGTGCCTCTCGCCCGCCCGATACGTGAACTGCTGGCCGAACCCCTCGGGCGTGTAATCGCGGTCCATCACCGCCGGCGTGAACACCATCGGGTTCTCCATCTTGCCCACCGTGAAAACGGCCTGCCACTCCGGCGAATTGATGGCCGTCCACCGCGCGAAGGCCAGGTCCACGCTGAGCGGTTTCTTGCTCGCGTTGTTGTCGAAGGTCTGGTTGCCGGAAATGGGGTTGCTCGCGGTGTCGCCACTGCTGGCGAGACGGATGCCGACGTCCATGTTGTCCAGCATGCTCACCGTCGCTCCGAAGCGCAGGCGATACTGAAAGCGATTGCGGTCCACCGCAGCGGGATTGCCGGAGTAAAACCCCTCGAAACGGCCGCGAAAGTCGCCGCCAAACTGAATGCTGTTCACCCACCCGGGCAAGCCCGTCTTCGAGGCGGATGCCTTCGTGACGTCCTTGTCCGCCTCCTCGCGAAGCTCCCGCGCTTCCTTTGACGTGAGGATGCCCTTCTGCACGAGCTTCTCGATGAGCGCGTCGGCGGATTGGGCGTGGGCGCCCGGGATGATGGCCGTGGCGGCAACGGCAGTGGCGGCGGCGAAGCCGAGTCGCCTGGTTCGGCTTTTCATCGGGATGGTTGGGACTGGTTTCACGGTCCGCAGGCACGATGCAATGAGACTGTGACGGACAAAGGACGGAAGAGTGACAAGTGTGTGACTGTGCGCTTCGCCTATCGCAGCCGGAGAACCCAAAACGTGAGCGCCGCCAGCAGTGCCGCGCATGGAAGGGTCACGACCCACGACGCCAGCACGCCGAGCACCGGCTTCCATCGGGCTTGTCGCGTCGTGATGCCGATGCCGAGCAGCGCGCCGACGCTCACATGAGTGGTGCTCACCGGCAGCCCGTGCCAGGTCGCGGTGTTCACGAGCAGCGCCGTGGCGAGGTTGGCCGCAAGGCCCTGGCCAGGATTCATGCCTGTGATCTTGTTCGACATCGTCTCTGCGACCTTCCGCGCGTTGAGCCAGCCTCCCAATGCCATCGCAACGGCCACGGCCAGAACTCCCCAACGGATGTCCAGCGCGCTCACCACGAGCAGCAAAGCAGCAATCTTCGGCGTGTCGTTCAGCCCTCGGGCGAAACTCACCGTGCCTGCCGACAGGAAATGCACCACGTCCACCGCCCGCCCCGCGCTCACCCCCAGCAGCCGTCCTGAGTATCGCTGAGTGCATTCGGCAGTCTGCCCCGTGGAGATCGTCAGCACCGGCAGGATTTCGGCGCAGAAGACTCCACCCGGCCGCGCCACCGGAAGCACCTGGCGCTCCGTGCCGACGCACACGCACAACTCTTTGTCCACCGCCAGTTGCAGGCGGGCATACCGGAACGCCAGATACACCGCCGCACCGGCTCCGACCGCCAGCATCGGACTCACCAACAGCGGCAGGACAAATCCCAGGCCCAGCGCCGCGATGTTCATCTGGCCCCCCACGGCCAGCAAACCCGCGCCACACAAGGCGCCTGTCAACCCGTGTGTCGTTGAGATGGGAAATCCCAGCAATGTCGCGAGGATGACCGTGCCGCCTGCACCGACGGCGACGGCAAGCAGGAACTCGGGCTGCGCCGTGAGCCCGTCAGGCACTAGGCCCTTTCCGGAGAATTTCTTCAACAATCCCGTCGCGAGAAAGAACGCCGCCAAGCTTCCCGCCGCCGTCGTCACGGTCGCCCATGCCAGCGCGGTGCGATACGACGCGGTGCCTGATCCGTAGAGGCTTGCCACGCCCTTGAAGTTGTCATTCGCCCCGTTGGCGTAGGCGAGGAAGCAGACAGCGAGAAAGAGGACGGTCAGCAACATTGACGTATGCCTTGTCTGGCATACGTCACCCGTCGCGGCAAGGAAAAACCCGCCGGGTCAGCGGCGCGGCGAATTGAAGTCGAACGAGCAACAGCCGAGGTCGAGGCGGTTCTTGTTGCGGCTGAGTTCCGCGCGGAAGGCCGGTGCGATGCTGCCCCGGACCTCTTTGCCGGCGCGCGCCGTCACCACGATGCCCGCCTCGCGGAGCACGCGCAGGTGCTTGGAAACATTGGGCTGCGGCATGTCGAGTTGCTCGCCCAGTTGGGAGACGCTCATCTCGCGTCCGAGCAACGCGCGGACCATGTCCCATCGGCTCTCGTCGGCGAGCGCCTTGAGCATTCCCACGCACCGGTCCGATTTCACCTTCGTCGGCGGCATGAACGGACATTGCCAGTCCCCGAGCCGGTTGTCGCCGCCAATCGCGCGCGTCAGCCCGGCGGCAATGTCAGGAAGAAGGTTGCGCCCCGGTCCGGCTCGCTTACCACGCGAACCTCGCCGCCGTGCGCCTGCACGATGTGTTTCACGATGGCAAGGCCAAGCCCCGTGCCGCCTTGCTCGCGCGCGCGGGCCTTGTCCACGCGGTAGAAACGCTCAAAAATGCGCTCGCGCGCCTCGGGCGGCACGCCGGGGCCGTCGTCGCGCACCGACACCTCTACGGGGCCGCCGGGAATCGCGCAGCCACCGACGACGACCTCTCCACCATCGCGTCCGTATTTGATCGCGTTGTCCACGAGATTGACCACCACCTGCTCAATCCGGTCCGCGTCGGCATTCGCCGCAAGTCCCGGCGGGAGCTCGTTGCGGAACGTCATGCCCCGCGCCGATGCGCGCGCTCGAAGGTCGTCAAGCACCCGTTGCGCAATCGGGAACAGTTCGACGCGATTGAGATTGAGCACCGCCTTGCCCGATTCGAGGTTCGAGATGGTGAGCAAGTCGTCGATGAGAAACGAGAGCCGGTTGGTGTGCTTCTCAATCTTCTGGAGGAAGCGCGAAGACGTCGAGGGATCCTTCGCCGCGCCGTCCTGCAGCGTTTCCACAAAACCCTTGATGAGCGAGAGCGGCGTGCGCAGTTCGTGGCTGACATTGGCGACGAATTCGCGCCGCGTGCTCTCCAACTGCTTCAAGCGGGTGATGTCGTGGACGACGATGAGCGTTCCTTGAGCCCGACCGTCGCCGTCAAGCCACGCCGCCGCGTTGACCTGCAAGGTGCTGGGCGCGGGTCCTGGGGATTCGATTTCGGCCCCGGTGACAGCTTCGCCCGCGGCGGCGCGGTCGGCGATGTCCTTGAGGGCGGGCCAGCGAAGCGTCTCCAGCAACGTGCTGCCCCGCAGTTCCTCGCCGGCGCCGGTCAGTTTTGAGAAGGAGCGGTTGGCCAGTTCGATGCGGCCGGTGCCGTCGAGGAGCAGCACGCCCTCGATCATGCTGTTGAAAAGCGCCTGCTGCTGCGCATGCATCTGGGAGAGCAGTTCCTGTTGTTTGCGCGCCGATTCTCGGGCGAACTCCCGCCGGGCGTCCTCCCGCTGGCGCCGGAGCCTCCGTCCGTGCCACCAGAAATCCAGCAGCGCCAGGCCGGCAAGGCCGAGGAAGATGAGAAACGGCCACATCGTGTTCTGAGATTACAAATTCGGATTTCGTGTCGGGCGTTTCCGCTTGGGATGACGGGAGCGGGCGTGAGCGGCACGGAACCCGGCGCTGCACCCGAAGCCCGTTGCTACTGCTCCGCAAACCGGTAGCCCACGCCGCGGACCGTCTCAAGGAGTTCGCCGGCAGCGCCTAGTTTTTCGCGGAGGCGCTTCATGTGCGTATCCACGGTGCGCGTGTCAATGGCCGCGTCGTATTCCCACACGTCGCGGAGCAGCACGTCGCGCGATTGCACTCTTCCGCGACGCTGGGCGAGGACCGTCAGCAGCTTGAATTCGGTTGCCGTCAACTCGACCGCCCTGCCCTTCACGGTCACGTGATGGCGGGGCAGGTCCACGGCGAGCGGGCCGGAGCGAATCAACTCGGCCGGCGCGGATGCGACCCGGCCACGACGCAGCAGGCCTTTGACCCGGAGCACGAGTTCGCGGGGACTGAACGGCTTGGTCACGTAGTCGTCCGCGCCGAGTTCGAGCCCGAGCAGGCGGTCAATCTCCGCGGTCTTCGCGGTGAGCATGAGGATGGGCACGTCGGCGGTCGCGGCATCCCGGCGGAGTTGTTTGCAGACTTCGAGCCCGTCCACCTGCGGCAACATCACGTCGAGCACGACCATGTCAGGTGTGCATGCGCGCGCCTGGCGCAGCGCCGCCGCGCCGTCACAGGCCGTCGTGACGTCGAAGCCGGCCGCCTTCAAGTTGAACTCGATCAACTCGACGGCATCCGGCTCGTCATCCACCACGAGAACTCTCGCCATGCGAGGCGTGCATAACATGGCGCACCGGGGCAGGCAATGGCGGCGTGGGGACGAGCCGGTGCCGGATGCGTGGCAAAGGCGGAACCCGTCGCCCTCGGGCGGTGCCATCGCATACTTCGAAGCGACCCACCGTTCGAGAGCGAACCGGCCCGGCTCACTTCCTCTCCAAGGCGAACCTCAGCGTCGTGCGCGTGTCGGCCTGCTCGTTGCGGATTTCCAGCTCCTTCACTTCCCAGCGTCCGTTGACCTTCTCAAACGACTTTGGCTCGAAAACCTTCAGCAGCTTGCCCGCGTGATCAAATGCGTCGGCGTGCACGATGCCGCCGGAGTCGGTGTCCACCCACGAGACGACGCGCGAATACGCGCCGGGCGCGGGCTTCGGGTTCGTGCTTTCGAGGACCCAGCACCACTCGCTGCGGCGCATTTCGTGTTTTATGACCCGTTGCGCGGGCCAGTGGATGAAATCGAGCCCGAGGTCTGCGAGCCAGAAGTCTGTGCCGGCAAACGGTGACAACGGCCCCGCTGGCGCGGGCGGATGCATGGTATACTTCGCGGGCTCGCTGATCGACCGGGCGACGACCAGCGTGGAGGGCTCGGCAGCCGGCGCGGCTTTGTAGGTCGCCTGCCAGCGATCCCCGTTGACCGTGGTCTCGATGACCACGGGGAATTGGCGGCGCTTCCCCTTCGAGTCGCGAAGATGCAGAGAGCCTGTGTTTGTGAAGCCCTCGAGGGGTCGCATCGCTCGCAGCCGGGCGGCAAGCTGTTTGCCTTCCTGCTCGCCCCGATTCTGATCCAGCTTCACCTGGGCCGATGCAGCCACCGCAAAGGCGCATGCCACGCACACCCCCAGCAGAGCATTTAGGCGCGCGCTCATTTGCCCAGCGCCAGCGGCAGCAGTTCGGAAATGTGCCGGACAAAGTGCGCCTTCATCGTCGCGCGGACTTCCTTTGGAACTTCGTCCCAGTCCTTGCGGTTCTGCTCGGGCAGGAGGACGTGCCGGATGCCGACGCGCGCGGCGGCGAGCACCTTTTCCTTCACACCGCCGACGGGCAGCACGCGGCCGCGCAGGCTGATTTCACCCGTCATCGCGACATCCGAACGCACGATACGCCGGGTGAAAAGCGACGCGAGCGCGACAAGAATCGTGACACCCGCGCTCGGGCCGTCCTTGGGCGTCGCACCGGACGGCACATGGACGTGCACGTCGAACTTGTCGTGGTCCGTCGGGTCAATGCCGAGCCCCTTCGCCTGACTGCGCAGGTAACTCATGCCCGCCTGCGCGCTTTCCTTCATCACGTCGCCGAGCGAGCCGGTGAGGATGAGCTTGCCCTTGCCGGCCATGCGCGTGGCCTCGATGAATAGAATCTCGCCGCCGGCGGGGGTCCATGCAAGCCCCACGGCGATTCCCGGCTCGCGAATCGTCTCGGCGAGCTCGGACGTGAAGCGCACGGGGCCGAGCAACGTGGCGAGGTCCGCAGGCGCGATGGTGACGGGTCCGCCGTTCGTGGCGATGCGGCGCGCGGCCTTGCGGACGAGCGCGGCGATCTCGCGATCGAGCTCGCGACATCCCGCTTCGCGCGTGTAATCGGTGATGACTCGCAGCAGCGTGGCGTCGGGCAGCTTCACGAGCTTGGGCTTCAGGCCGTGCTCGTCGAGCTGGCGCGGCACGAGGTGGCGCTTCGCGATCTGCAATTTCTCCTCGGTCGTGTAGCTCGGCAGCTCGATGACTTCGAGCCGGTCGCGCAACGCGGGATGCACCGGGTCGAGCCAGTTCGCCGTGGTGATGAACAGCACGTGCGAAAGGTCGAACGGCAGGTCGAGGTAGTTGTCGGTGAACGTCGCGTTTTGCTGCGGGTCGAGCACTTCGAGCAGGGCGCTCGCGGGATCGCCCCGGAAGTCCGCGCCGATCTTGTCCACTTCATCGAGCAGGATCACGGGGTTGTTGGACTCGACGCGGCGAAGTCCCTGCAAAATCCGCCCCGGCATCGAGCCGACGTAAGTGCGCCGGTGCCCGCGAATTTCCGCCTCGTCGCGCATGCCGCCGAGCGAGATGCGGATGAACTTCCGCCCGAGCGCGTCGGCGATGCTCTTTCCGAGCGAGGTCTTGCCGACGCCGGGCGGGCCGACGAAACATAGCAGCGGCCCCTTGAGCTTGTTCTTGAGTTTGATGACGGCGAGAAACTCGAGCAATCGGTCTTTCACTTTGCGCAGGCCGAAGTGTTCCTCGTCAAGCAGGCGCCCGGCGGCGGTGAGGTCGAGCTTGTCCTCGGTGGACTTGCTCCACGGCAGGCTGACGAGCCATTCGAGGTAGTTGCGCGTGACGGTGTATTCGGCGACGGCGGGCGGCATGGACTGCAGGCGATCGAGTTCCTTGAACGCCACCTTCTGCACCTCGGGCGGCAGGCCGTTCTTTTCGATCTGCCCGCGGAAGGAGCCCGCTTCCGCCGTGCCGGAATCCGTCTCGCCGAGCTCGCGCTGGATGGCTCGAATCTGTTCGCGCAGGTAAAAGTCGCGCTGGCTCTTGTTCATCGAGGATGTGACTTCCTTCTGAATCTTCGACCCGAGCGTGAGCACTTCGAGCTCGCGGTTGAGCAGCGGGAGCAGGCGCCCGAGACGCTCCTTGACCTGCACGGTCTCGAGCAGGTGCTGGCGTTCCTCGAGGTTGAGGTTGAGGTTTGCCGCGATGAGGTCGGCGAGCTTGCCTGGCTCATCGATGTTCAGGGCGGAGACCTTTACCTGGTCGGACAGCGCGGGCGAGAGTTGGATGATGTCCTGGAACAGCTGCTGCGCGCTGCGCGAGAGCGCGGCCATCTCGACGGAGGTATCCGCGCGCTCGTGGAGCAATTCGATCTTTGCCCGCAAATACGGCTCGGTCGCCTCGTAGGCCGTGATGCGGAAGCGCCGCAGCCCCTCGACGAGGATTCGGACGGTGTTGTCCGGGAACTTGAGCATCTTCATCACGCGGCCGACGCAACCGTGTTCCCAGATGTCCTCGGGCATCGGGTTCTGAACCTCGGGCTTGCGCTGGAGCACGAGCCCGAGGAAACGGTCGCCGCCGACCACGGCGTCCACGAGCTTGATGCTCTCGTCGGTCTCAACCAGCAACGGCGCGACCATGCCGGGAAAGATGACGATGTCCGAGAGGCCGAGCAGCGGCAGCACGCCGGGGATGGGCTTGGAGGCGACGCGCGCGGGCAAGGCGCCCTCCGCCGCGCCGGTCGGGGCGTTCACGATGTTGATGAACTCGGTGTCAGCGGGCATGGCTGGGCTGATGGCCTCCTCCTGTTGGATGCGCAAAGAGCCGGAATCGTTCAGTCGCGCGCCTGCTCACTTCCTCCGGGGCCGCAACCGGCGCCGCGGTCGCTCCGGTTGAATGGGCTTGGACAGCGGGACATCCACGCGAAGAAATCCGTTTTGATACGCGGCGCGCGCCTGCGCGAGATCGTAACCGGGCGGCAGCTCGACCACGTTCTCGAACGCGCCGTAGTGAATCTCCATGAGGTGAAATTTGCTGCCGACCTCGCGGCAACCGTCGATGCGGCTGCCGGAAATCCGCAAGGTGTTGCCCTCGACCGTGAGCGTGAGGTCGTCGCGGTTGAGCCCGGCGACCTCGGCTTTGATCACGATGCCGGCGTCGGTGACGTAAACATCCGTGTTCGGAACCCAGTGCGCGTCGGTCGGCGGGCGGCGGCGCGCCTCATGCCGGTGGCTGGCGAAGGCCAGCGCCGAGGACGATTTGCACATGGCCATGGTCGGGGGAACCGCGCGTGCGGCGGTCAGGATTTGAAGTGGACCTGCGGCGCCTCGCCCTTGCGGCCGCGCACGGAAATCGCGGGCTTCGGCCCCCGCCCGCCGGCGCAACCGCACCCGGTGTCGCGGTGAAAATCAAACCGGCGTGGCCTCACGTGACGCCATGCGAACACCCCGGCCGTAAGGGCGACGATGCACAGCGCGGCGGGTTGCTGCCAGTCCATGGACGCAAGGTAGATCAAAACACGCCATTGGCGAGCCGGATTTTCCGGAGGCGGCCCGCGCTCACACCGCTTTCAACGCCGCGATCACCGGCAGGCGCGAGGCGCGGATCGCGGGCAACAGGCTGCCCACGATGCCGACCAGAACGGAGAAGACCATCCCTTGCGTGACAAGCGCCGGCGTGATGCGAAAGTGAAACACCACTTCGCTGAAACTCTCGAAGCTCATCGTTCCCGTCGAGACGCCGTGCATCGGGAACGCCATCACGCAGCCAAGCGCGCCACCGAGCGAAGCCAGAAATGCCCCTTCGAGGATGAATCCCAGCAGAATCGTCCGCCTCCGGTAGCCGAGCACCCGCAGCGTCCCGATCTCGCGCGTCCTCGCCCCCACGCTCGCATACATCGTGTTCATCGCCGCGAACACCGCGCCGATGGACATTGCCGTGGCGAGAAACGCGCCGAGTATCTTGATCGGCATCGCCGTCATCGTCTGCGACGCGTAATAGGCGCTCTCCTGCACGGCGCGCAGCGGCAGCCGCTTCTCCGTCTCGATCCGGTTCGTCAATGAATGCACCGCCGCCAACTCCGGCACGCGAATGAGGACGCTCGAGTAGTTCTCGCGGTCAAACACGCTGCGAGCCTCGTCGCCGTCCATCCACACCTCCGAGTCGAACGCGCTGTCGGAGCCGTCGAGCCAGCCCACCACCGTCAGGTGCTGGCCGGCGGTCTTGAAGCTCCCGCCGATGTTCATGCCGCTGAAGCGCCGCGCGAGTTTTCGGCTCGCCACGACTTCGCGCTTCCCCGGCACGAACCACCGCCCTTCCACCAGCGTCACCTGCGGACGCAAAATGGGCTCGCCTGACTTGCGGTCGCGCCGGGCCTCGACTTCGGCGCGCATCGAAGCGCCGACGGGCGAGATGCCGCGCACCAGCACGTGTGATTCGTTCGTGTTGCCGAGCCGGGGCAGGCTGATGAGAACGAGCACATCCGCCGACACCAGCGGCGTTCCCTCCGAATTCTTCGCGATCTCCGGCCAGTAGAGCATGAGCCGGAGCTGCTCGCGCGTGACCTGGCTGCTCGATTCCGCGGTTGAGCCCTTGCGCACGACCATCACATTGCGCGGATCGCCGGTGTTGCGGCTCGACTTCTCCAATCCTGCCGCCAGCGCCTGCACGAGCACGAACACCGCCACGACCAGCGCGATGCCCAGAACCGTCGCGAGCGTCGCGCGCCAGCGCACGAATACATTCCGCACGTTGTATCTCAGCGGCAGGGCCATGGCTCACATCAGCTTGAGCTTCGGCAAGTCCTGCGAGTCCACGAGGCCGACGGGTTCGCGTTTCGCGTTGAGCACAATGAGGTCGTCAATGTTGCGCTCGTTGAAGATCTTCAGCGCCTCGGCGGCCAGTGCCGTGTCGCGCACGGTGATGGGGTTGCGCGTCATCACGGCGGAAAGCGGGCGCGTGAGCACGTCGGCATCGGCGGCCATCCGGCGGCGCAGGTCGCCGTCGGTGAAGACGCCGGCCAGCCTGCCTCGCTTGCACACCACGCTCAGGCTCCCCGATCTGGCGCGTGTCATGACGAGCAAGGCGTCCCTCACGGCAAGCGAGTGACTCGCGACGGCGTTGCGTTCACCCGTGCGCATGATGTCCTTCACCTGCACAAGCATCGCGCGCCCGATGGCGCCCGCGGGATGATGCCGGGCGAAATCCTTCTGCGTGAAGCCGCGCGCCTGAAGCACGGCCATCGCGAGCGCGTCGCCCATCACGAGCATCGCGGTCGTGCTCGACGTGGGCGCGAGGTTGAAGGGGCAGGCTTCCTTGGGCACGCGCACGTTGAGCACCCCGTCGCTGTGGCGCGCCACGGTGGACTTGGGCGCGCCCGTGAGCGCGATGATCTTCACGGCGAACCGCTTCAGCGCCGGAAGGAGATTCACCAGTTCTTCCGACTCGCCGGAGTAACTGAGTGCAAGCACGACGTCGCCATCGTTGATGATGCCCAGGTCGCCGTGCAGGGCGTCCACGCTGTTGAGGACGACGCTGGTTGAACCGGTGCTGGTGAGCGTGGCCGCGATCTTGTGGCCGATGTTGCCGGATTTGCCGATGCCGACGACGACGACCTTGCCGTGGTGGCGGAGTGTTTCGATGACGGTCTCGACGGCGACGCCGAAGGACCCATCGAGCCGTGCGCGCACGGCGCGAAGCGCGGCCAGCTCGGTGTCGAAGACGGTGCGGGCTTGGGCAAGGTGGGACATGCGGCGCGGTGGCGCTAGATCTTCCATCCCTCGCGATACTTGTGCTGGATGAACTGGTCCGCCTCGGGACAGCCGCGCGCCTTGAGGTTCTTCGCGTCCCAGTCGAGCTTCTTGCCGGCGCGATAGGCCACGTTGCCGAGCAAACCGGCTTCGGTGAGCGGGCCCGCGTAGTCGAAGTCGCACTCGGCGCGCCCGCCGGCCTTGATGGCCTGAATCCATTGCTCGTGGTGCCAGTTGCCGCCCTGCGCGTCGGGCACGAACTTCGGCGGCGGTGTGAAGCCGGCGAAATCCTTTTCGGGAAGGAGCAACCTGCGCGTGTAGTCCGCAAGCAGCGCCCCCTTCGAGCCGATGAAGAGCACGCCACTATTCCACTTTGCTGCCACGTCAGGCGTCACGAACTGGTTCAACTCCGCGGGCTTCTGACCGCCCTGATACCACGTCAGCTTGAGCGCCGGGCCGCTGAGCAAGGGGCTTGCGTCCTTCCGTTCGGGATACGTGTAGCGCACGATGAGCTTCACCGGCACAAGCTCGGGGTCGGGCTTGCCGGGACTCTCAGCCTCGACGGTGAGCGGGTAACGAAGGTTCAGCGACCAGTGCGCGAGATCGGAGTAGTGGCACCAGAAATCCGCGAGCGTGCCGCCGCCGAAATGCCAGAAGTGCCGCCAGTGAAACGGCACATATTCCGGCCGGTAGCTCATGTATTCGACCGGGCCGAGCCAGAGGTCGAAATCGAGATGCGGCGGCGGCGGCGGCGGATTGTCCATCACCCGCTTGTCGCCGTAAATCGCGCCCGCCCACACATGCACTTCGTTCACCTCGCCGATGGCCTTCGTCTGGATGAGCTCGACCACGCGGCGGTAATTGTTGCCGGGATGCGAGTGAATCTGGTTGCCCATCTGCGTGACTCGCTTTGTCTTGCGCGCGGTGTCGGCGACGATGCGCGCCTCGGACACAGTGCGCGTGAGCGGCTTCTCGCAATACACGTGCCGCCCGCTGCGCATCGCGGCCACGCAGCAGACGGCATGCGTGTGGTCCGGCGTGCCGCAGACCACGGCGTCAATGTCCTTCTGCTCGAGCATGCGGCGAAAGTCGGCGTAACGGCGCGCGGCGGGGAACTGCTCGCCCTTCTTCGCGAGCGCGAGCGCGTCCACGTCGCACAGCGCCACGATGTTCTCGCCCTTCACGCCCTCGATGTCGCCGGCGGCGCGCCCTGCCGTGCCGATGCAACCGATGTTCAGCTTGTTGTTCGGCGACTGCGCCCACGAGCGTCCCTTCGGAAGCACGTGAAACGCAACGCTGGCCAATGCGGACTTCGCGAGGAACGAGCGTCGGGTGAATCGGTTCTTCATAGTCATCGGTCAATTTGAGTGTGGCGCAAACATTGCCACTGAACCGTTCGGGTTGGCAACCTGTCATCGCAGGGCCGTCCCGAAGTTCAGGCGGACGCGGTGCTGATTCCGTGCGGCCTCATCCGGGACTCATTCAACCGCCCAGCAGCACACGCGCCTCTGCGTTCCGTTGTGGGTGTCCGGTTTCACGACTCTGGCTTGGAGCGGGTCAGGCGCAAGCGGGCCACCCGGAGCCCGGTCATCTCCATGACGCGCAGTTCGTGGCGGCCGACGGCAAGGATGTCGCCTGGTTTCGGGAAGCCGCCAAGTTGTTGCGTCACCCACCCGCTCGTCGTCGTGACGTCTTCCCCGCGAAGCGACTCGCCGACAAGGTCCGACAACTCGTGCAGCGGCAACGTGCCGTCCACGTCCCACTCGCCCTCGCCGCGCGCGACGAGCAACGGCTGCTCCTGGTCAAACTCGTCCTGGATGGGCCCGACGAGTTCTTCGAGCACGTTCTCGAGGGTGATCATTCCGGTCGTCCCGCCGTATTCGTCAACGACGAGCGCGAAGTGCAGCTTCCGGTCGAGAAACACCTGCAGGAGTTTTTCGAGCTTCGCCGTCTCGGGCACGAAGACCAGTTTGCGCGCCACGTCCGCGAGGTCCGCGCCG
This sequence comes from Verrucomicrobiota bacterium, assembly GCA_016871675.1. Classification (NCBI taxonomy): domain Bacteria; kingdom Pseudomonadati; phylum Verrucomicrobiota; species Verrucomicrobiota bacterium. Next base: position 15,003 of record VHCN01000047.1, on the reverse strand, counting down.
CGCCGCGCCTTGAAGCGGTTGCTGTAGAGGTCCTTGATGTGCACGACGCCGAGCGTGCGGTCCACGTCGCCCGACTCGCAGAGCGGCAGCCGCGAGAAGCGCGAGCGTTCGGCCACGTCGAGGCACTCGGCGATGCTTGCCCCGGTGTTGAGCACGCAGATTTCCTGCCGCGGGCGCATCACCTCGCGCACGACGCGGTGGGGCAGGTCGAGCGCATTGAGGACCAGTTCGTGGCCCAGTGCGCCCTCTTTCTTCTGCGCGCCCGCCAGCATGAGGCGCAGTTCCTCCTCGGTGTGGGCGGAGCCATGTTCCCCGATGGGCTCGATGCCGAGCCGACGCAACATCCAGAGTGAAGTCCCGTTGAGCACCCAGATGACGGGGAACGTCGCGAGGTGGAACCAACGCAACGGATGCGCCACCACCAATGCCGTCGGAAGCGGGTGGCTGATCGCGTAGGATTTGGGTGCCATCTCCCCAAGTGTAATATGGAGGAATGTGATCGTCGAAAACCCAACGACGATGGCGATGCGCGACCGCAGTTCCTCGTCGTTTACATCCAGTGCATCGAAGGCGGGCCCGAGCAGCGCCTCGAAGACAGGGTGCCCGACCCAACCAAGCGCCAGACTTGCAAGCGTGATGCCTACCTGGCACGCGCTCAAGTAAACGTCGAGGTGCTGCGTCAAATGCCGCGCCATGACGGCCCGGCGGTTCCCCTTGGCGACCAGCGGATCGAGTTGTGTGTCGCGCACCTTGACCAGTGCGAACTCGGCTGCGACGAAGAAGCCGTTGAGCGCCGCCAACACGAGCACGGCCACGGCTTGGAGCGCCGTGACAATTGCCTGGTCCCAGTTCACGGCGCGCCCCCCCCGAATATGACCTTGAGCACGTCCGACAGGGAGAGGATGCCGATCTCCTTGCGGTCGCGGGCGAGCACAATCGCGAGGCGCTGCCCGCTCTTCTGCATCCGGCACAGGGCTTCCTCCAGGCGGAGGCTGTCGTCAAGAAACAACGCGGGCTTCATGTGCTGTCCCGCGGTGGCGCCGCGTGCAGCCTCCTCCGTGAACAGGATGTCTTTCAAACTCAGCACTCCCACGACACGGCGACGGCCGCCATCCTGCTGCCAGACGGGCAGGCGCGTGTGCGGGTGGCTCCGGTAAAGCGCGAGCGCCCCGGTCATCGGCGTGTCCGCCTCGACGCTGATCACGCGGTCCATCGGCCGCAACACCTGCCGCACCGTGATGTGCTGGAGGTCGAGCACGCGGTTGATCATCGCGCGCTCCTCGGTGCTGAACACCTCCGCCGACTCCAGCATCACCGCGCGAAGTTCGTCGCGGTTTGAGAAGAGGTGGCCGGTGAACACTTTTCCGCCGGTCCAGCGGAGCAGCCCGTCCGCAAGCAACCGGACCAAGCCCACAAGCGGCGAGAGCGCGACGTTCGCCAGCCGGAATGGCACGGCAAGTGCAAGGCAGAGGCGGTTCGGAAACGTGCGGAACAGCATCTTCGGCAACAGTTCGAAGAGCGCGTAGAACAGAAACACGACCCCCACGAACACCGCGGCGAACACCACGGGCCTGGCGTGGAAGTGCCTGTGCAGCCAGGAGACCAGCAGGCAGGCGGCGGCGAAGTTCGCCAGCGTGTTCCCGACGAGGATGGTCCACAGAAACTCCTCCGGCCGCTCGAGGTAGCCGTTCAGCGCGCGCGCGTTCCCCTGCCCCGCGCTCATCAGCTTGCGAATCCGGAGGCGGCTGAGCGCGAAGACGCCCGCCTCCATGCCCGACATCAGGAACGACGTCCCGAGGCAAAGAACCAGGAAGGCAATGGAAGGCAGCGGGTCCATCACGATTGGGCCTTTGCTTTCGCGCTGTGAATCCGCTCGACGAGCACTTCGCGAACGCGCCGCTCGTCGGCGACGTGGGCGGTGAGCCGCAGTCCGTGCAACACAAGGCTCGCGCCTTCCGCGGGCACCACGTGGAGGCGCGCAACCAGCAGGCCGCCCATCGTGTCCACGTCCGGCGCGGGCGCCAGGTCGGGAAACTCGCGCCGGAAGTCCTCCACGCGCATGGTGCCGTTCACGCGCCAGCGGCCTTCGCCAAGCCGCTCCATCACGAAGCCGCCCGCGGGGTCGTGGTCGTGCACGCCGCCGATGACGTGATCGAGAATGTCCTGCATCGTGACCACGCCGGTGGTGCCGCCGAATTCATCCAGCACCACGGCCATGCCGCGCTGGTGCTGCTGAAAACTCTTGAGCAGTTGCAGCAGGTTCATGGAATTCGGGACGAACGATGGAAACTCGATCGCGTCCGCGAGGTCCACGCCCGGATCGAGGAGCAGCACGCGCACGTTCAAGACGCTCACGATGGTGTCCGGAGATTCATCGAAGATCGGCAGGCGCGCGTGCTTGAACCTCCGCGCCGCCGCGGCCATTTCCTCCAGGGTCAGCTCGTCCGAGATGCACGCGATGCGCGCGCGCGGTTGCATCACGTCGCGCACCGCGCAGTTGTCGAGGCGGATGATCTGCAGGATGATTTCCTTTTCGGAGTGCGCGAGCGTGCCTTGCTGCGAGGCCATGTCGAGCAGTTCGCGATACTCCGCCTCGGTCATTCCGGACTTCGGCTTCATCGACCGCGGCATGGTCACACGCAGCACGGCTTCGTTGAGGCACTGTGCGACATGGCGCACGGGCCGCGTGAGACGAACCAGCAGAAACATCGGCCCGGCCACGTGCAACGAGCAGTCCTCCGGAGCCCTGACCGCCAGCGTCTTGGGAACCACTTCGCCGCCGAGCAGGATGAACAGGAACAAGCCCGCGACCATCAGCGCGAGATGTTGCGCGCCCGTCCCGAGCGTGAGCCCGAGCCCGATGGCGACGAGCGCGGCGTTGGCGAGTGTGTTGCCGAGGACAATCGTCGCAAGCAAGTCGTGGGGCTCATCGAGCAGTCGCGCGATGACCGCACCGCGCGCGGGCGAACGCTCCCTGAGTTGCTGGAGCTGCCACTTGCCCAGGGCAAAAAGCGCCGACTCCGCCAGCGCAAAATAGAAGCTCGCCGCGGCACACACCAGCACTCCCACAAAGGCCAGCACCAACGCCATGCGCGAAGTATGGGCCTGCGAGACGGCCTGTGGAAGGGTGAAGAGGCCGCGTGCGACGCCGGCCCCAAACTTGACTTTGCGGGACGAATCGGGACGATCGCCCAAACCACGGCCAGCACCCCTCGCCACCCGCCATGAAGACTCCAGCCTTCACCTTCCATCGCACGTTGCACGCCACCATCGCGCCCGTCTGCGCGCTGGCACTGCTTGCGAGTGCCCCGGTGCCGGATTCGCTCGCGGATGAGAAGCGGTCGCTCGCCGCTTACGTCCGTCCTGCGGCACCCGCCCAATCGAAAGCCGTCACCGCCGATGCCGCCAAGCCCGGGCCGCAGGCTGGGTCGAAGCCTGCGCAGTCGCGCCACGTCACCGACATGGTCAAACTCGCCGAGGCGAAAGTCTCAAAGGATGTGATGCTCTCCTTCCTCGAGACCTCGCCCACACCCGTCCAACCCGGCGCGGATGACGTCATCTTGATGAAGTCGCGCGGCGTTCCCGACGAGGTCGTCACCGCAATGCTCGCACGCGGCGCGAAGGTCCGGGCTGAGGCTGCGCAAGCCCGCCGCGAGGTCGCCGGGCCGGCGATCGTCCGCGACCTCTCCACGCGCGGTAATCTCGACCCGGAGAGCTACGATTTCTTTTTCTATCACTACCTTTATCCGCGGGCACTGACGTATTCCTACAAGTCCCTTGCGCCCTACTCGCCCGCGTTCCGGATTCCCTGCCGGGATGGGTTCACTTCACGCCGCGGCAATTCCTGGGCCCGCTGAGTTCGCGCGCCGCCGGGAGGTTGACTCGAAACGGCCCGTCCGCCAACGTGCGGGCGGTTCTCGACGATACCGACTCACTGCCACCCGACGCACACGCCGATGATCCCGCTCTCATTCCCATTCTCCGAAGAAAAGGTCCGCGCGCTCAACGTCGGAGACGAGGTCGCCATCTCGGGTGTCGTGTTCACCGGGCGCGACGCTGTCCACAAGTATCTCCACGAGGGGGGCGCGCTCCCCGCGGGAGTGAGCTTGCGAGACGGGATCATTTACCATTGCGGTCCGGTGATGATGAAGCAGGAGGACGGCACCTACCTCTGCACCGCGGCGGGGCCGACCACGAGCATTCGCGAGGAGCCGTATCAGGGGCAGATCATCCGCGACTTTGGCGTGCGCGGCGTCATTGGCAAGGGCGGCATGGGCGACCGCACGCTCGCGGCGTGCAAGGAATCGGGCTGCGTCTACCTCCACGCCATCGGCGGCGCGGCACAGGTGCTCGCCGAATGCATCAAGAAGGTGCGCAATGTTTACCTGCTGAAGGAATTCGGCTCGCCCGAGGCAATCTGGGAACTCGAAGTGGAGAACTTCCCCGCTGTGGTGACGATGGATTCGCACGGGAACTCACTGCACCGCGAAGTGATGGCGTCGAGCAGTGCGGAACTGGCGAAGCGAGTGTGAATGCCGTCCCGTCGCGAATTCCTTGGCCGGCTATTTCTGCGCGGGCGCCACGTTCGTTGCTGCGCCCGGACCCGCGTTTGTCGCCGCTGACGGCGCGTTGGTAAACGGCTTGTAGGAACCCGTCCCGATCCGGTCAATGGGTGCGTCGAAGTGCGGCCCGCCCGCCGCCACGAATCCCGCGCTCGCGCCGCCGACGCGGAAGCCCCCTGTCGGTGAGAACCAAAACGAGTAAAGCTTCGCGTTGCGGACGTGGAAGCGCACCTTGATCGTGCGCCCGCGGAGAAAGTCCAGGTTCGGAATGCTCCCCCATTGCACCTGCTGCAACGTCTGGTCCGCAGTCGGCCCGCTCACGGCCGCGACCGTTTCCTTGTTCATCGCGAATTCCATGTTGTTCGTGGTCTTCTGCCCGGTCTGCGTCTGCATCGGCACGGCAACGGTTGTCTTGATGGGTTGGTTTTGCTCGTCGAGGATTTCCACGCGGATCTCGCCCTGCCGCGCATCGGCGTTCATGAAGAAGTAGCGCCCATTGTTGAACTTCATCGGCCGGGTCGTGAGCATGCCGCCCTCGGGGCCGGCATCCATCGAGCAAAAGCCGTCGCGCCTCAGGAACGCCAACCCGGTCGCGCCGCCCGCGTCGCGCTTGCTCCCTGCGCCTGCGCGGCCGCTGAAATAGAAATAGAGCTGGCGCGCGACGACCGCGAAGCCGCCGCCGGCCGATTGCACGTTGCCCCAGTTCCAATCGCCCTTCTGCTCGCTCACATCGAGAAACGGCTCGCGATTCGGACGATCCCAGTGGTAACCGTCGCGACTGAATCCGAGCCACACCGAGTTGGGCTTCGGCCGGCCTTCGGGGACGTCTTTGTCGCCGCGCCACAAGGTGAACAGGCCGACAAACAGGTTTTCATATGCGATCGCATCGAGGTTGTAGAGTTGCGGCGTGACCTGCAAATCCGTCCGCATCGGGTCCAACCGGTCGGCCCCGACCCACATCGGCGGCTCGCCGATCGCGTCCCACGGCGGGCCCGCGAGCAAGTCTCTCATCTCCCAGTAGCGTCGCGCGCGCGGCTCGCCCCACCCGTGGCGCAAGCTGAAGACCCAGACGCGCCGATACGGGTTCCAAAACACGGTCGTGCGGTCCCCGGCCGAACCGGTGCGAAGCACGCGCGGCCTCCAGTGAATGCCGTCGGCCGAGTAATGAACGGACAGTCCAAACCGCCCGCCTTCGTTGTGCGAGCGGAACATCTTGAAGCGATTCGTCGAGTCGAGCGCTTCCTGGTCGAGCCATACCGTCGAAGAGTCGCGGGGTTCGTCGAGCACGATGTTGCTGCCGGGGACAACGTCCAGCGCGGGCTTGTGCCAGTCGAGGCCGTTCGTCGAGACCGCGTAGCAGGTGCGCCGGCCGTATCCTCCCATATACCACATCTTGAAAAGCCGGTCCTTTGGGTCGAACCAGACACCGTCGCTGAAGACCATCGCCATCGGCGCGCCGCCCTCCATCTCCCACGGTTTGTCGGGCTTGAGCACCGGGTTGTTCGTGTAGAGCACCGGCTTGTGCCACGTGCGCTTGAGCGTGTTGGACTCGATCAGGAAATCGTCCACGAACAACTGTCGCCCCACGTCGGCCTGAATCACGGCTGGCGGATTGACCAGATACGGAACAGGCATCGGCTCGCCGGCCTTGTAGGGACTCGGCGGCGGCCACGGCGGCGCGAGGCGGATGCCGTTGAAGAGAATCGTCGCGCCCGGCATCGGGACCGTGATGGGCTGCGACGTGATGAGAAGGTGGAACGGCTGCGGTTGCGGCGGCGTCGGGGCTTGCGCGGGAAGGACGTTTGGTGACGCGGAGTCGGCGGGTTTCGCATCCAACAAAGTTTTGTCCGTGTCGCCCTGAATGATCTGCCCCGAGGGGAGAAAGACTCGTTTGGACTGGGCGACAGCCGGGGAAGTGGGCGCCGCTTGCAGCGGTTCCACGCCGCGACTCGGGTGCGTCACCGCAAAGAACAGCGCGAGCAATCCAATGAACGCAGCCGCCCTGCATTCTCGAGTTCCGACACGCATGGCCGGAGATTTGCCGCGGACGCAACCGAGGTCAATACGGCAAGCACTGGAGCTTCGCCGAATCGCGGGCCCGGCGAAATCCCGGCGCGACTACTTCTTCGCCAGCGCTTCCTTGATGAGCCCTTCGATCTCCGTGTCGAGGTCGTCGCCCGGGTCGCCCGTGTATTTGATGCGGAGCAGACCCTTGGCATCGATGACGAAGATTGAGGGCCAACCTTTGATGTTCCAAGCGGTGGAAATTGGGCCGCTTGTGCTGCCATCCGAGAAACTGCGGAAGTTCATCTGCTCTTTGGCGACGGCCGAGGCGAATCGCGCCTTCGCGTCGCTGTTCACTCCGAGCAGCACGAAGGGCTTGTCCGCGAACTTGCGCACGAGCGACCGCTCGTGGCCATACATGGCGCGGCAGGGTGTTCACCAATCGCCCCAGAAGACAATCATCGTCACCTTCCCCTTGTGATCGCTCAGCTTGAAGCGCTCGCCCTTGTGATCTTCGCCCTCGATTTCGGGAGCGGGGCGGCCGATACCCACGTTGCGCAGCGTGTTCAACTCCTTGCGCGCCTTGCCCACGTAGCGCGACTCCGCGTGCTTCTCGATCACCTGCGTGTAGAACTTCTCGGACTCGGCCGCGACCTTCAGTGAAGCCGCCGCGCCGTCCACGCGCGCCACGCGCTCCGATTCCACGTAAAGCCACAGCGCGAGGTAGTAAGTCGCGCCCGCTTGAACCGACTTGTTGGCGTTCTTTTCCATGACGGCGCGGAGGGCGCGGGCGGCGGCGTCCGCATCCGAGTCCCCGAGCATATCGAGCACGCTGCCCGCCTTCTCGCTCGCGGCGTGGTTCTTGGCGTAAAGATCCGCGGCGGCGTCAAACTCCTGCCCGAACTGCACGGTGTTGATGATCCACGCAAGTGCGTCCGCGGCGGCGGGGTCCTTGATGTTTTTCGTCGCGAACGCGAGGAACTTCGGCGCGAGGTGGCCCGCCTGCCGGCGATTGGCCTGCGCCTCCTTCACTAGTTCCGCAAGCTCCTCCGCCGGCGTCGCAGCGTGCAGGCCGGTGGCGAACGGTGTGAAGGCAAGGACGAGCGCGCAAAGCATGGCGCTCCGCTGGAATATGGCTTTCATGGTGCGGACGTTGAACGGGCCCGCGTCGGAACGCCAGAGCGAAATCGCACGAACTAAGTTTGAAGATCACCCCGGCCGCGGCAATCTGAACAATGTGCCCGTGCCCACACTCAAATCCCTCTCGCAGCGAAGATCCGGGGAGTGGTGCCCCGTCATGCTCATCTCAATAGTGGCTGCGTCGTCGCTCTCGGCCGGCGAACTTGCTCCTCCCGTCAGCTTCGTCAACGATGTGGTGCCCGTGCTGACCAAGGCCGGCTGCAACGCGGGCGCTTGCCACGCGAAGGCCGGGCAGGGGCAGAACGGTTTCCAACTCTCGCTGCTCGGCTTCGAGCCGCAGGAGGATTACGAGCACCTGGTGAAGGAAGCTCGCGGCCGACGCGTCTCGGCTGCATCGCCTGAACAGAGCTTGATTCTGATGAAGGCTTCCAACCGCATCCCGCACGGCGGTGGGCTGCGGCTCGACCCGGCTTCCGAGGGCTACCGCATTCTGCGCGCGTGGCTTCTGCAAGGCACGCCGAACGACCTCGCCAACGCACCAAAGCTCGTCGCGCTCGAAGTCCAACCCGCCAAGAAAACGCTCAAGCCCAAGGCCGACCAGCAACTCAAGGTCACCGCGCGTTTCGCCGACGGGAAGTCCCGCGACGTCACCGCCATAGCGCTTTACGAAGCGAACGACCGCAACATGGCCGAAGCCTCCGAAGCGGGCCGCGTGAAAATCTTTGACCAGCCCGGCAATGTCGCGGTGATGGTGCGCTATCAGGACAAGGCCACGACGTTCAACGTCTCCCTCCCGCTCGGCGCGACGGTCAAACATCTGCCGGCCGAGAAGAACTTCATTGACCGGCTGGTCTTTGCGAACTTGAAGCAGCTCGGCATCCCGCCCTCGCCACTGGTTGACGACGCTACGTTTCTGCGCCGCGTCTCGCTCGACATCGCGGGCCGCCTGCCCACCACCGCTGAAGCCGAGGCGTTCCTCGCGAGCAAGGAACCCGCGAAGCGTGAGCAACTCGTGGACGCACTGCTCACCAGCCCGGACTACGCGGACTTCTTCGCCGGCAAGTGGTCCGCGCTGCTCAAGAACAAGCGCGACGACACGAAGGACATCACGGCGAACTTCGCTTTCCACTCGTGGGTGCGTGACAGCCTGCTCGCGAACAAGCCTTACGACCGCCTCGTGCGCGAACTGCTCGCGGCCACCGGCACCATCGCGGACAATCCGCCCGTCGCGTGGTATAAGCGCGTGAAGCAACCGACCGAGCAACTTGAGGACGTGGCGCAGCTTTTCCTCGGCGTGCGGATGCAGTGCGCGCAATGCCACCACCATCCCTTCGAGCGCTGGAGTCAGCATGACTACTACAGCATGGCCGCGTTCTTCAGCCAGATTGGCCGCAAGCCCACGGCCACGGCGGGCGAGGACGTGATTTTCCACAAGCGCGGCATGGCTCAGACGGAGAACAAGAAAACCAAACAGCCGGTGAAACCCGCCGGCCTTGGCGACCCCACGCTCGACATCTCGCCCGACGACGACCCGCGTCTTCGCCTTGCCGACTGGATGGGCGACAAGGCAAATCCCTTCTTCGCGAAGTCACTCGTGAACCGCTATTGGAAGCACTTTTTTCGCCGCGGTCTCATTGAGCCAGAAGACGACATTCGCGACACGAACCCGCCGTCGAACCCCGAGTTGCTCGACGCGTTAGCGAAGCATTTCGTCGAGAGCGGGTTCGACTTGAAGGCGGTCGTGCGCGTCATCGCGCAGTCGTCAGCGTATCAGTTGAGCGCGATTCCGAACCAGCACAACGGCGTGGACACGCAGAACTTCTCGCGCTTCTACCCGCGCCGGATGCCGGCTGAGGTGCTGCTCGACGCAGTGGACCAGTTCACCGGCGCGCGCACGGACTTCGCCGACCTGCCCGCCGGCACGCGTGCCATCGCGCTGCCCGACAACAGCTACAACCGCAGCTCGCCGTTCCTAAAAGTCTTCGGCCGGCCCGAGTCGGCGAGCGTGTGCGAATGCGAACGCGCGAGCGCGCCGAGCCTGTCGCAGAGCTTGCACCTGATGAACGCGTCCGATGTGAAGGCCAAGCTCGCGACGAGCGGCGGTCGCGCCGAGCGCCTCGCGAAGGAAGCAAAGCCCGAGCCGCAGAAGATTCGTGAGCTGTATCTCGCCGCCTTCGCCCGCGAGCCGATGTCGCACGAGCAGGCCGTCGCTGAGGAGTATCTCGCTCGCCCGCGCGAGGACGCCGCCGGCAAGCCCCTCCCGCCCGAGCAAGCCAAGCGCCTCGCTTACGAGGATCTGTTGTGGGCGCTCATCAACACGAAGGAATTTCTCTACAACCACTGAGATGCGGTCGTCGCTCCCAACCCAGCAAACGAAGTCATGGCGCTCGCCCGGCGACTGGCTGCGGAGCAGCCCAACACGAGTAGCCGTGGGTGAAGCGAAGCTTTGCGAGCGGAACCCACGGTGGCTCGCAAAGGGAACGCCACCGCGTAGCGGTGGAACTCGATGCTTGTCGCTCGATGGTTCAACCGCTACGCGGTTGTTTGCATCTTTTCTCCGTGTCCGTGGGTTGCGTTCGCTGCGCGAACTTCACCCACGGCTACTCAAGTTCAGCCCCGCTGGGGCTGCTGGCTTGGAGTCCGGCTGCCTACTTCCGAATCACGCTGCTGCGGACGTGGGCGTCCGCGCTCCATTACGATTCTCGGCCTCGCACCGCCGCCTTTTTATTTCATCCCTTTTCGCATGAAGCTCCCTCTCCGCCTCTTCGCCGCCGCCGCGTTGGCCACTTCCACCTTCGGCCAATCTGTCATTCTTCCAACACCGCGCTTGCTTACCACGATGCCGATGGGCGGCCAAGTTGGCACCACGGTCGAGGTCGCCATCACCGGCGAAGTGCTGGAGGACGTGACGGACTTGCTCTTCTCCGACCCGAAAATCACCGCGAAGGCCAAGCCCGGCGCGGCGAACACCTTCCTCGTCACCATCGCGCCGGATGCGCCGGCCGGCGTGCATGACGCACGGTTCGTTGGGCGGCTCGGGGTCTCGTCTGCGCGCGCGTTCAGCGTCGGCAGGCTGCCCGAGGTCACCCGCACGAAGCCGAACACCTCGCTCGAAACCGCGCTGGAGCTGAATGCCAATTCCATCTGCAACGCCGTCATGACCTCGCGCGCGGTGGACTTCTATTCCTTCACCGCCTCGAAGGGCAAACGCGTCGTCGCCGAGGTCGCCACGGCGGGTATTGATTCCAAGCTCACACCCGTGCTCATCGTCGCGGACGCGCAGGGCCGCGACCTGATGGTCAACCGCACCAGCGGCCTGCTCGACTTCACGCCGCCCGCCGACGGGAAGTTCTTCCTCAAGGTCCACAGCCTCACGTTCAAAGGCGGAGCGGAACACTTTTACCGGCTCGCGTTGCAGGAAGTCGCCGTCGGCGCGCCGATGCCGCGTGAGTCGCGCACACGCACCGTGAGAGCCTTCTCATGGAACCTGGCGACGGATTTTGGCATCGCGAAGACCGCCGAGGCCGAGCCGAACAACGAACACAAGCAGGCGCAGAAAATCTCTTTGCCCTGCGACATCAGCGGCGCGTTTTACCCGGCGGCGGACGTGGACACGTTCGAGTTCGCCGCGAAGAAGGGCGAGGTCTGGTGGGTCGAGGTCGCGTCCGAGCGGCTCGGCTTGCCCACAGACCCGTTCGTGCTCGTGCAGCGTGTGACGCTGGAGGACGGCAAGGAAAAGCTGACTGACGTCGCGGAGTTCGGCGACATCCCCGCGCCGATGAAACCGTCCTCGAATGGTTACTCCTACGATGGCCCGCCTTACGACGCCGGTTCGGCCGACCCGCTCGGTAAACTTGAAATCAAGGACGACGGCACGTATCGCCTGCAAGTGCGCGACCTCTTCGGCGGCACGCGCAGCGACGCGGCGAACATCTACCGACTCATCGTGCGCAAGGCGGCGCCGGACTTTGCGCTCACCGGCTGGGCCATCCACATGGAGTTGCGCAACGGTGACCGCAACGCGGTCTCCAAGCCCATCGCGCTGCGCCCCGGCGGGAGCATGGCCTTCGAGGTCGCCGTCGTGCGGCGCGACGGCTTCGACGGCGAAATCGAACTGGGCATGACCGGTCTGCCCACGGGCGTGACGGCGGCGGGCATCAAGATTCCGGTGGGGCAGGCGCAGGGAAAGCTCATTGTCTCGGCGGACGAGAAAGCGCCGCGGTCACTCAGTTTCGCCAAGTTGTTTGGTCGCGCGCAAGTCAACGGCGCGGCGATGGAACGGCCCGTCCACCTCGCCTCGCAGGCGTGGCCCGTGCGCGATGCGAGCGGCGAAATCCCCCAGCCGCGCCTCATGGCCGATGTGCCCGTGTCTGTGACCGACGCCGAACCCGCGCCCATCAGCGTCGCTGCGCGCGAGGGCAAAGTGTGGGAAGCGAAAGCTGATGCGAAGCTCACCATCCCGCTGAAGCTCGCGTGGCGCAGCGAGATTTCCGGACAGCTTCGCCTGCGCGCCTACGGCAACGGCTTCACCGGCCTCAAGCCGTTGGAAGTTTCACCCAAAACGGAGACCGCTGACCTCGTGCTGGATCTCGCCACGCTCAAGCCCGCGCCTGGCGAGCACACGCTCGCGCTCTATAGCGGCTACGTGGTGAAGTATCGCAACAACCCCGGCGCAGTCGTGCTGGCCGAAGTTGCGCAGAAGAAGGCGGAATCGGAAGCCGCGACGCTTGCTGCCGAGGCGAAGAAGCTTGCCGACGCCGTCAACACCGCGCCCGCCGAGAAGCGCGCCGAAGCCGAGCTCGCGGCGAAAGCCGCCGCCGAGAAACTGAAGGCCGCCGAGACCGCGAAGACCGCCGCCGTGACCAAGATGAAGTCCGCCACCGCCGACGCCGCGCCGAAGGACATCGCGGACATCCTTGTATCGGAACCGATTCGCGTGCGCGTGCTGCCAGCGGACAAGAAATAGGGTCAGTTCTCCAACCACCCCCAATATCCCTTTGACACGATTCCACCCAGCCTGAAGAGTTTGCCTATGAATGAATCAGAACTACGCGCCTTGATTCGCGAATCCAACGCCCACCCCGTCCGGGTTTGCGTGGATGACGGGCGGAGCTATACGGTGGCCCATCCGGACTTTGGAATGGTAGCGAACCAAGCCATCGTGTTGGGCAGCGGGCCCGGTCACAACCTTGGCGGTCCCAGCTTCGTCATCTGTTACTTCGACCATGTCACTCGGGTGGAAGTGCTTGATTCCAACAAACGAACCGATTGAGTAACCGAGTGCTCCATCGCCCGTGACCACCCGCCCCCATCCCCCTCGCTGCCCCGGCCCGTTGAGCCGACGCGCGTTCATGGGCATGGGGCTCAGCGGATTCGCGACGCTCAGTTTGCCCGGCCTCATGCGGCTTCGTGCGGAGGCTGCTGCGCCCGCCCGGAAGGAAAAGACTGCCGTCATCATGGTTTGGCTCCCCGGTGGGCTCACCCACCTCGATACTTACGACCCCAAGCCCGACAGCGGCAGCGCGTATCGCGGCCCGTTCAACCCCATACCCACCAACGTCCCCGGCACGCACATCACGGAACTGCTGCCGATGCAAGCCAAGCTGGCCGACAAGTTCACGCTCATCCGCAGCATGAAGCAAACCGCGGGCGGCCATCCCGCTGGCTCGATGCAGTTCCTCTCCGGCGACCTCGACACGCGCGACAAGCCCAAGCCGCGTCTGCCCGATTGGATGTCCGTGGCGCACTACCTGCGCGCGCAGGAAGGCCGGCGGACGAACCCGCTGCCGAACTACATCTGCGCCAGTTCCACCCCTGATTACACCGGCCCGGCTTTTCTCGGCGACGCTTACTCACCCTTCACCATCGCCGATGATCCGAGCCAGCCACGCTTCGAGGTGCCGAATCTTGGTCTCAGTGGTCCCGGTGAAGCCCGTCGTCTGGGACACCGTGCCGCCCTGCGTGAAAACCTCGACACGCTGGAACGCTCCTTCGACCGCGCGGGCGAACTCGGTGCGCTCGACCAGTTCGAATCGCAAGCGCTCTCGCTCCTCACCAACCCGCGCACCCGCGACGCCTTCGACCTCAGCCAGGAAGACGACCGCACACGCGACCGCTACGGGCGCAACCGCTGGGGCCAGCAGTTGCTTCTCGCCCGCCGCCTCGTCGAGGCCGGTGTCGAGATCGTCACCAGCCAGTTGACTGGCCCGCTGTGCGGCCGCACCGGCGTGTGGGACGACCACGCGGTGGACCACCACATCTTCGACGTGCTGCGCTTCCGCATGGGCAATTACGACCGCGCCGTCTCCGCGCTCATCGAGGATGTTTACGCGCGCGGCCTCGACCAACGCGTGCTTGTGGTTGTCACCGGCGAGTTTGGTCGGACGCCAAAGATCTCGTTCGACCGCAGCACGGGCGGCGGCGATGGCAGCGGGCCGGCGGGGACGTTGCAACCGGGCCGCGACCATTGGCCGCAAGCCTTCACCAACCTCTGGGCCGGCGGCGGTTTTAAGATGGGCGGAGTGATTGGCGCATCCGACAAACGCGGGGAGGAAGTCGTGGAGCGGCCCTGCCTGCCGGCGGATTTTTTGGCGACGGTTTACCATCATCTCGGCCTCGATTGGGAGCGTGCGACCATCAAGGACTTCAGCGGGCGGCCCACGCACATTGTCAGCGGCGGTGCCCTCATCAGCGAATTAAACGGCTAGCCAGCCGTCTCTCTACCTAGCGCGTCATCTTCCACCCCATGAATTCTCCTCGCCAAACTTCCTCGCTGCGCTGCGCGGGCCCGCTTAACCGCCGCGGCTTCATGAGCGTCGGCCTCACGGGCTTCGCGACGCTCAGCCTGCCCGGCCTGCTGCGGCTGCGCGCGGAGAACGCCGCCAAGCCGCCGAAGGAACGCACCGCCGTCATTATGGTCTGGCTCATCGGCGGGCTCTCGCACATTGACACCTACGACCCCAAGCCCGACAGCGGTGCGGAGTATCGCGGCCCGTTCAAGGTCATTCCCACGAACGTCCCCGGCATGGACATCACGGAGCTGCTCCCGCTCCACGCGAAGATTGCCGACAAGTTTTCGCTCGTCCGCTCCTTCACGCACCGCTCCGCCGGCCATCCTGCCGGCCACCTGCGCATGCTCACCGGCGACCCCGATGAGCGCGACAAGACCGTGCCCAAGTATCCCGACTGGATGTGCGTGGCGAATTACCTCCGCTCCAAGAACCCGCGCACCAGCCCGGTGCCGAACTACTGCGCCATCAATTCCATCGAGGGTGGATACGCTGGCCCTGCATATCTC
>VHCN01000046.1 GCA_016871675.1 Verrucomicrobiota bacterium | reverse complement strand
GCTACGCCGCGCACACCGGGCAGGAGGTGACCTTCGATGAGTTCCTCAACCACGAGCACGAATACGCGCCGGGCGCGGACAAGTTCACCTTCGACAGCCCCGCGCCCGTGCAGGCGGACCCGGACGGCAAGTATCCCGTGCCCCAGCCGGGCATAAGGAAGAACCGGGAGTTCTGACCGCGCAGGGGCAGCGGGGCCTCACGTTGCACCGCAAGCGCGCGTCATTCGCGGCTGATCCAGACGAGCGTGCCGACGGGGAGTTCGTCGAACAACGGCATGAGGTCGTCCGCTGCGAGATGGATGCAGCCATGCGAGGCGGGCCGGCCCAGGCTCGGTTCGTCCCCGGTGCCGTGGATGTAAATGTAGCGCGCGAACGAATCCACGTTGCCGCCACGGTTGAAGCCCGGCTCAAGCCCCTCGAGCCACAGGATGCGCGTGGTGATGGGCGCGAGGGGCAGTCCCTTCCAGGTGAAACCGACGGGCTTGCGGCCCTTGAAGACGGTGCCGACGGGCCAGCCGCCGCCGATTTTCTGCGCGATGCGATGCAAGCCGAGCGGCGTGCGGTTCGAGTCCGCAACCTGGCCGATGCCGAACCGCGAGGTGGAAACGCGGAATCGCTTCGCGAGCGGGACGTAATCGGGAAACCGCCGGTCACGGTGCGCGCGGTTGTTGAAACGCAGCGGCGAGCCATGCAGCAGGAGCTGCCGCCGGACACGGACCCACAGCACATCACGGGTGAACTGCAATCCACACCGGCGGACGGTGTGGAAGAAATCGCCCGGCAGCCAGAGGCGCGGAGAAGCAACCCCGCCATCGCCCGCGGGCAGCGGAAGCTTCACCGGGCCGCTCATTTGAGCTTCTTCACCAGCACCTTCGACTTGCGGCCGCTCTGCTCGTATTTCTCCCGGCGCGATGCGGGCAGGTCATCCGGCGTGCCCTCGACGAAGCCGGCCTTGCTCTGAAAATACGCGAAGGCCTGCGTCGAGAGCAGGAGCAACTCGGCCAAGCCCGACTCGCGCGCCTTGTTCTCGACGAACTGGATGAGCTTGCGCCCGATGCCCTGGTTCTCGTGCGAAGGGCTCACGTAGAGGAACGCGAGCTCGCCCTTGTTCGCCTCGGGATGCGCGTGCAGCGCGATGCAGGCGACGGGGTTGCGGTCGATCTCGAAGAGGTAGTAGTCGCCGATGTGTTTCTCGAGCGCGGTGCGCGTGCGCTTGGCGAGTTCCTCGGTCTGCATCGCGCCTTTCGTCAGGCGGAGCAGGTTGCGGATGTCCTTCTTCTGGGCGCGTCGGATTTGCTGATACTCGTTGGCGTAGACGAGCGTGCCGATGCCCTCGTTGGAGAAGACCTCCGCAAGCAGGCCTTCGTCCACGCAGCCGTTGATGATGTGCACGCGCGGCACGCCGGCGCGGCACGCGGCCGCGGCGTGGCTGGCCTTCGATGTCGCCTCGGACGTGAAGTCGCACTTCCGCTGCGCAAGCATCGCCTCCAAGTCCCCGACGAGCGTCTGCCGGATGAGCGCGCCGTTGCACAGGAGCCCGTCGGCGGTGGTGATGAAGATGAGCTTGCTGGCCTTGAGCGCCTCGGCGACCGCGAGCGCGACGCCGTCCGAGTTCACGCGATACGTCTTGCCGTCGCCATCGAAGCCGAGCGGCGGAACGACGGGCGTGACGCCCTGCGCGAGCAGCGTCTGCAACAACTCCGTGTCCACTCGCTCCACCTTGCCGGTGAAGAGATGGTCCACGCCGTGCAGGATGCCCATCGGGTGCGCGATGATGGCGTTCGTGCACGCGGCGCGAAGGTCGTTCGCCGAGAGCCCCTCGAGGATTTCGTGGGTGAGCCGGTTCGCGGCGGTGAGCGCAAGCTTGAGCGTTTCGGCGTCGGTGATGCCGGTGCCGTCGAGATTCGACGCGGAAAGGTCCTGCTGCTCGGCGAGCACGCGAATCTGCTCGGCCGCGCCATGGACGAGCACCACGCGGATGTTCAGCGAGCGCAGCACCGCCACGTCCAGCAGGATGTTCGGGAAGTTGTCGTCGGTCACGACCGCGCCATCCACGGCGATGATGAAGGTCCGTTCGCGGAATCGCGGGATGTATTGGAGGATGCCCCGAAGGTCGGTGGGTTTCACGTTGGCTCGATGTCGCGCTTCTGAACGCGCAGAGAAGTAGAACGGGCGCGATCGGTTGTCGAGTTTGAACCGTGCCTTCCGTCCCGTCCGCCTACAGCCTCAGGAAAATCCTCCGCTTGTAGAGGAAGTGCACGAACCAGAAGATGAGCGCGAATCCCAGCAACGTGATGAACAGGTTGCCCGCGCCATCAGAAAGGCGCGTGTCGAGGAACTTCTTCACGTCGCCGCCGGCGAACCGCGCGGCCACGGTGCGGAATTGGAGGAGGTTGTTTGCGACGTAGATCGTGATCGAATTCACGCCGATCCACACGAACGGCCGGCACCACGTCCGCCATTGCCGCACGTCCACCACGTAGTAGAACGCGGCCAGCAGCAGCGCGCTGTAGCCGCCCGCCACCAGCACGTAGCTCGACGTCCAGATCTTCTTCACCACCGGGAACGCGAGTCCCCACGCGAAGCCGAGCGCGACGCCCGCCGCGCCCGCGGCGAGCAGCCAATTCACCTTCTGCGAGTCGGTGAAGTTCGAGCTGCGCAGGAACAGCCCCGCGAACACTCCGAGCAGGCACGTCACGATCGCGGGCAGCGTGCTCAGGATTCCCTCGGGGTCGTAGAACGTGTCGTATTTGCGCCCCGGCAGGAACTGGAAGTCGAGGTGGTTCGACAGGTTGCGGCCGGGCTCGAATGTCCCGCCCGTGCGCGCGGTCGTGGCGTCAAACATCTCTCGCGCCTTCGCCCACGCCGCGCTGTGCTTCGCGGCGGATGGATTCGCGGCATCCTGGAAGAGCGCCGCGCCCTTCGCGTCGCCGCGGCTTTCGCACAGCTTCGCGAGGTCGGGCTTGTTGAGCTGGATGTCCCGCACGGGCGCAAGCCCCATGAGCGCCCAGTAGCCGAGCAGCAATCCCGCCGCGATGGCTGCCATCGCGCGCACGTTGAAGAAACAGAAGATCAGGCCCGCGAACAGGTAGCACAGCGCGATGCGCTGCAGCACGCCAAGCAGGCGGATGTCCGGCCACTCGCGCGTGAGGCCGCCGGAATAAAAGATGCCGAGCAGGAACAGCAGCGCCGCGCGGCGCGCGACCCGCTTCAGCGCGCCCGCGCGGCCGTGCAACTCACGTTCCTTCGTGAGCGACCACACGAGCGAAACACCGGCGATGAACACGAACAGCGGGAAGATGAGGTCGTAAAACGCAAAGCCCGCCCAGTCCTTGTGCGAGAACTGCGCCGCCAGCCAGCCGAGCGGCGAGAAGGCGTCGGCGCCCGGCGCCTGCGTGATGGTGCTCGCGGTGCGGATGGCGACATCGCCGCCGAGAATCCAAAACATGTCGAACCCGCGCAGCGCGTCGAGGGACATGAGCCGTTGACCCGGTGCATCGGCTGCGGTCGGGGCTGCGGAACCTGAAGTTGCTCCCGCGCTCATGGCTTCTTCGCGCCAACGGTGGGCGCGCGCAAATCCACGCAGAACAACTTGTCCTTGCTGCGCGCGTAGAAGAGCCCATCCGCCAGCGCTGGATGCGCGCGGGCGGAGAGCGGCAGCACCTGCGCGCGGCCAAGTTCCTTGAACGCGTCGGGAGACGCGGCGGCGCGAAGCAGTTCGCCGTTCACCATCAGATAGAGCAGCGAATCGCCGGCGAGGATGGGCGTGCCGTAAGCGAGTCCGTCGCGGCTCCAGCGCACCCTGCCCGTCGCCAGTTCGACACACCGCAGCGACGACTGCCCGACATCGAGCCGGCCGTGCACGCCGTAAATGAATCCGCCGCGCCCGACGACGCTCGCGTATTGCGACGAGAGCGTGTCGTCGTCCGCCCACAGCTTCTCCAGTCCGCGCGGTGTCACGCGCAGCACCGCCGCGCCAAGGTCGTAGCTCGCGGTGATGAATATGGCGTCGCCGGCCACGAGCGGCGTGGATGCGGTGACCGATGCTTGAATTGGCGGCATGAATGGAAACTCGAACGCCTGCCTGCCGGACTTCGTCTCGTAGCCGCGCAGGTTGCCGCGGGTGAGAAACACCGCGAGCCGCCTTCCGCCAAGCGTTGCCGCGACGGGCGACGAGTAGCTCGCTTCCTCGTCGTTCGACTGCCACAAGACCCTGCCCGTGACCTTGTCGAACGCGACCACGCCCGCGCCGCCGGGCCCGCCGACATTCACAAAGACCGCGTCGCCGTCCACGAGCGGCGAGCAGGCGAGCCCGAAGAAACCGGGCCGCGCGCCGAACTGCCGCTTGCCATCCACGGCCCAGAGCTTCGCGCCCGTCGAGAGGTCGAGGCAGTGCAACCTGCCCTCGGCGCCGAACGTGAAGACGCGCCCGTCCTCGACTGCAGGCGTGCCGCGAGGCCCGGTGTCGCCGGAGGGATACTGGTCCACGTGGCTCGTCGGATACGGAAACGCCCAGAGCGGCCTGCCGTCGCGCGCGTCGAGCGCCTCGACGATTTCCTCGCCACCGCGGCGATGGAACAGGATGAGTTTGCCCCGCGCGACCACAGGACCGCTGTAGCCCTGGCCCACGGCTTTCTGCCACACCACGGGCGGGCCGTCTTTCGGCCACGCCGGCGCAAGGTTTGTGCCGGGGTAAATGCCGTTGCGCGTCGGCCCGAGGAATTGCGGCCAGTCTGAAGCCTGCGGTTGCATCGCACCGGCGAGGAGCGCGACTCCGCAGAGCATTGCAACCGCCGAAGCGCGGGGATGGACACGGTCGCGTGGCGGAGTCGTGACGCTCATCGTCGCGGAAAGTTGGTCAAGCGATGCAATCCTGCCGCCGCGCCCCGTGTCGCGAGGGGGGCAGGGCGCGCGGGTTGGCGTGTCGCGCCGGCGGCGCGGCTGCGGCCCTACTTCGCGGGCAACATCGCGAGATACCCGCGCACAAAACCGATGCACTGGGCGACGTCGGGCACCGAGTTGTCCCAGTTGTTCTCGTATTCGATGGAGATGTTGCCTTTGAAATTCTGCGCGCGCAATTCGTCGAGGATACCCTTGATGTTCGAGACGCCCGTGCCGAAGATGGTGTCGGGCAGTTGCTTTCCGATTTCAGAACGTTCCTTCAGGTGGAGGCTGATGATCCGGCCTTTGAGGATGCGCAGGCAGTCCACGGGCTGCAGTCCCGAGGTCACCCAGTGGCCGGTGTCGGCGCACGCCCCGATGCGCGCGTCCCGGTCCTTCACGAGTCCGAGCACGTAGTTCGGGTCCCACAACTTGTAGTTCGGGTTGTTCGCGCGCTTCGCGTGCTCGTGAAAACCCACGCGGATGTCGAACTCCTTCACGAGCTTCTCGATCATGTCGATCGAGCCGTCCGACTCGGTGGTGATCGCATAGAGTTCCATCTTCTTCGCGAACTCGAACACCTTGCGGGCCTGCGCCTCGTCGGTCGGGATGGCCACGACGCCGTAGTTCACGGCGCGGATTTTGTGCCGGGCGAGTTTCTCCTTCACGCGGGCGATGACTTCGTCGCTCGCGTCGTGGCCCCATTTCACCATCGGCTCCTCCTTGCTGAGTCTCTGGCCGGGATAAAACTCGATGACCTTGCCGCCGGCGGCCTCCGTCTTCTCGATGGCCTCGAAGGCGCTGAACCGGTTAAACGTGTAAGCCTGGACGCCGATGGCGAACGGCCCGATGCGATGCCCGGCGGGGATTTCGTTCGCCGCGAACGCCGCGGGCGCAGCGAGCAGGCACGAGGCGGCAAGGAGTTGCGGGAGTCGGTCGAGGTTCATGGCCGGTGCTGTGTGATGCGCGCGGGGCGCGGTTGATTGGTGCGCGAATAGCACCGCCAACTCGCGGCGGAGTCAAAGGAAAACTCCTCGGCTTTGGTGCGTGATTCACGGCCGTCCCGCGGGCGCCGCGACTCCGACAAGCCCGTCCAGTTCCGTCAATGCGGCGATGCGGCCGTCCTTCGGCGCGGTGGTTCGGCTGCGGTCGAGGTGCAGCGCCTGCAAGCCGGCTCCGCTCGCGCCCTCGGCATCCTCGCGCGCGGAATCGCCCACATGCAGGATGCGGCCCGCCGGCAACCCGAACTTGCGCACCGCCTGCTCGAAGATCACGGACGACGGCTTCGTGAAGCCGACATCGCAAGACACCGTGACGACCTCGAAGAATGACCGGAGCCGCAGCGCGCGCAGCAGCGGTTCGAGCCGCTCGTCCCAGTTGGAAATCACACCCAGGCGCACGCCGCGCGAAGCGAGCGCGTCGAGCGCCGGCAGCGCGTCCGGGCACAGCCGCCACGCGCCCGGTTCCTCGAATCTCGCGTAGACCGCCGGAAAGAACGTTCCGGGCAGCCGTCGCGCCTCGGTGCCAAACGTCTGCCGGACCAGGTCGAACCACTCCGCCGGCGTGTGGTGAAAATCCCGCCGCGCCCGCCACGCCGCGCCGAAGCGGCGGTTCAGTTCGTCCACGTCCACCGGCCACACGCCGTGCTGCGCGGCGACCTCCGCATACACGTGTCCCACCGACGGCCACGGCTCGATGAGCGTGCCGCCGACGTCGAGCGTGATCGCGTGGACCCGGCGCAAGGGAGACATCGCCGCGACATTGGGGCACCCGGCGCGCATCGGCAAGCGGGCATCGGCAGCGGCTTCGGGCGCGGATGTCCGCGGAAACCAGCCGCATCACTTCCCGCGCCGGCCTGTTTCGCCGAGCAGGAACGCGAGCAGGTCGTTGAATTGTTGCGCGGTCAGCGCGTCGCCGAAGTTCTCCGGCATCAGCGAACGGTCGGTCTCGCGGCGCTCCTTCAACTGCCCTTTCGCGAAGGAAACCTCCTTGCCCGTAGACTCGGCTGCGATGATCTGCGCGCCTTCCTCGCGGCGGAACAGCCCGCTCACCACGTCGCCGTTCGTCATCACAAACGTCGTCGAGCGGAACGCGCGGTCCACATTCGCGTTCGGGTCGAGGATGTCCTCGATCAGCCGGTCAAGCCCGCGGTTGCCGATGCCGTCGAGCTGCGGGCCGACGATCACTCCCTTGCCGTTGAGTTGATGGCACAGCGCGCAGGCTTGCGTGAAGACATCCGTTCCGCGCGCGGCGCTGGCCTTCGATGCGTCAAAGCCCGTCCGCTTGCGCGCGATGAGTTGCTGGATGGCGGCATCCGCGGGCGGCAGGTCGCGCGTGAGTGACACGATGCGTTCGCGCGGGGACTTCGCGGCGTTCGCGTTGAGGAGGTCTGTGAGCGCGCGGCTTTGAAGCAGCCGCGCGGGGATGCGTCCGGCCTCGGCCGCTTCCAGCACGGATTCCGCGCCGGCCGGCGATGCGGCGAGCGCGAGCGCGAGCCGGGCCTGCAACCGCGCGGGCGCGGCGTGCATCGCCTCGATCACGGCCTGCCGCGCCGTGGGCTGCGGCACCTTCAAGAGTTCTGTCGCAAGCCGCTCGCGCAACGACTCCGGCTGCGCGCCGTCGAGGACGACTTTCCCCACCGGCGCGACGGCCGTGGAGGCGTTGATCGCGAGCCATGCACGCCCGGCCGCGGCGCGGGTGTCGGCGTCGGGCGACGAGGTGAACAACCGCGCGAGCTGCGGTTCGGCGCTCGCGAGCCTGACCGCGCCGGCGATGTCGGCGGCGGTTTGGAGTTGCCTCGCGAGCTGGCTGGCGTCGGTGAGGGCGAGCTCGGGCAGCGCGGGCTCGAAGCGGCCGAACGCGAGCCACGCGTAAGCCGTGCCGCTGTCGCCGTCGGTCGCCTCGAACACGGCGCGCGTTCCCGCAAACTCTGCAAGGTCCCACGAGACCAATCGCGCCGTGTCGTTGCGCGGCGGCGAGGCTTCGCGCAGGACGCGCTTCGTGTCCACCTCAATCAGCCGCACAACGTTCTTCTTCTGCGCCGGCGTGTTTGGGAAACCGTCGTGGCCGCAGAGCCAGAAACTCAACGTCGCCGGCGGCGCAAACGGCGCGGAGCGCAGCACGCCGGTGAGCGTCTCGCCGTTCGGAAAACTCGACATGAGCTGCGCGCTCGTGCCGTCGGCGCTGCCGCGCTCCTGCAACGTCCACGGGTTGCGCGGGTCGGCCGCGCCGGGCGGCGGCGAGTTTTGCCAACGCGAATCGGGCGCCGCCGCGAGCGCGCGCCTCGCGAGGTCCTCGCCCCAGTGTTTGTTCACGCCGCCGATCACGTCGCCCCTTTGCTCCAGGCCGTCGTGGACTGACTTGAACAGCGCGAGTTCGAGGTCGAGGTCGTTGCGGGACCTGAGCTGCGCGAAGTTGGCGATGTTCACGTGGTCGCGGTCGGTGCCGAATCGCACGGCGTGCAGCGCGTAGCGCGCGAGTGAATCGCGCGGCTCGGCGTGCGCCTGCATGTGCCGGATGAGGAAAGTGGCCGCGGCCTGGTTCGTCACGCCAACCGCGATGGACGCGAAGAGCCGCGAACGGGCTTCGCTGAGGTTGGTGCTGAGCCCGGCGAAGGCGCCGGGGAGTCGAAGCTGCTCGCGCAAGGCAAGTCGCGCGACGTGTTCGAGGTGCGTGTCCGCCGCGGGCACGCGCGCGTGCAGCGCGAGGAGCGGCGCAAGGTTT
Source organism: Verrucomicrobiota bacterium (assembly GCA_016871675.1). Lineage (NCBI taxonomy): Bacteria > Pseudomonadati > Verrucomicrobiota > Verrucomicrobiota bacterium. The sequence goes on along the minus strand of VHCN01000046.1, from coordinate 19,326 downwards.
TCGAGCGATGGGTTCGCGGCGAGCGCGTCTGCCGCGGCGCGCTGGACGTGAGCGGAGGCGTCGGCGAGCGCGGTGCGCGCGGCGGCGAGGAGCGCGGGGTTCGCGCCGCTTCCGGGTTCGTTGCCCCGGGGTTGTGCCGGGATTGAGGCGGCTTGAAGGCGGCGTTCTGTGAGCACGCGCAATGCATGGACGCGGACGGGTTCGTCGCGGTCGGTGAGCGCGGTGAGGAGGGTTTTTTCGTCGAGCGTGCCGGAGCGTTGGAGGTGCCACAGGCAGCCGACGAGGAGCCCTTCGCGCGCGTCGGCCTGGCGGAAGTGCCAGTCGCCTCGCGCGGCCTGCGTGAGGAGGCCGTGTTCGTTGGCGTTCGTTCGCAGCGTGAGTTCCTCGCGGGCAAGCGCTTGGCGGGCGGGATTTGAGCCGAGCAGTTCCTGGAGCAGTTCGTCGCGGGTCGCTCGAGTGAAGTCGGGGAGGTCGCGCAACGGGCGGGCCGGCGTTCTTCCGCCGGTGCCGTTGTGAACGATGCGCCAGATTCGCCCGCGCTCGCGGTCGCGGCCGGGGTGTGTCAGCGGCACTTCGTAGTGGCCGATGATGCGGTTGTAGAAGTCCGCCACGTAGAGCGCGCCGTCGGGGCCGAATTGCAAGTCCACCGGGCGGAACCACGGGTCGGTCGTCGTGAGGAAGTCCGGCTGCTCGACGCCTTTCGAGGTCGAGCCGGTGAAGTCGATCTTGTCGCGGTTGATGCGGCTGGTCATCACGTTGCCGATGAGAATGTTGTCCCAAAACTCGGGAGGCCACGACGGGTCGCTGATGTAAGTGATGCCGCAGATGGCGGTGCTGCCGTGCGAGTGCTGGATGGTGACGGGCGCGAAGCCGAGCCCGTCGTGCGGCGCGCCGAAGCTCGGATACCACGCGCCGCGCAGGAGCTGGTAGATGGGCGAGCTGTGGCAGTCGGCGGAGTAGAGATTGCCGAGCGGATCGAAGGCGAGGCCGAACGGGTTCACCTGTCCGTGCGTCCAGTGCTCGATGCGCGAGCCGTCGAGGCGCATGCGGTAGGTGTTGCCTGAGTTCATCGTGATCTCGTGGCCGTCGCGGCCCCTGACTCTCGAGCGGTTGTTGTAGCCGTGGGTCGCGTAGAGCCAGCCATCGAAGCCGCGGCGGAAGCTCGCCTGGTTGCCGTGCGTGTCGCGCGTGTGGTCGAACGGGCCGTAGAGGATTTCCTTCTTGTCCGCCACGCCGTCGCCGTCGGTGTCCTCGAAGAGCCAGATGTTCGGGATGGACCAGGCGATGCACTTCCAGGTCATGGCCGATGGCCGATGGCCGGTGGCCGATGGGGGGATGGACCTCGGCGCGCGGAATGGATACAGGCCGATGGGGATGTTCAGGTTTGTCGCGAAGGTCGTGACTTTGCGCGCGCGGCCGTTCGTGTCAAAATCGGAAAGGATGCGGATCGTGTCGCGCGCCTCGGCATCCGACTTGGCCGCGAAGGGATATTCGCGCGACTCGGTGATCCACAAGCGGCCCGACGCGTCGAACGCCATGTTCATCGGCTTGCGCAGGTCCGGTTCGGCGGCGACGAGCTGGATTCGGAAACCGGGTGGGAGCTTGAAAGTCCGCTGCTGCTCGGCCGGCGCGAGCGGTTCGGTCGCGCGGACACCCGCGGCGAAAGGGTCGGCGGGCGCGGCGGCGAGCGCGGTCGGCGACAAGGTGACATGGAGTAATAGAAGTGTGAGGACGAACACCGGGGCGGGGGGCGGCTTCATGCGATGCGGCGTTATGGCGCAAAGGCCGATGAGCCGGAAGGAAAAGTTGGGATGCTCCTCCGGTCGTCGTTGTCGTCGAATCCGTCTCATCTGTCCTTTTTTTCCCCAACCCCCAACCGGAGCGCAACCCGAGGACGACGACGAGACCGATTGTTTCCGCCGCAATCCCCTGAATCCCATTGCCTATTCACTCCGTCCATATAGGCTGAAGGCCGACATTACCGGACGAGCGCCACGCCAGTTCGCACTCGCCCGGCTGACCTTATGAACCGCAAATCCCTCCTGCTCGGCGGACTCGTCGCAACCCTCGCGCTTTCATCGCGCGCCGCCGTGAACGACACGCCAGCCAAGCCGCCCGCCACCGATCGCCTGCTCCAGCAGGAATTGCGGCAGGAGCAGATCAAGACCTCCACCTCGCGTCTCGGCGCCCAACTCGACCGCCTCGCCGAGGAATACGAGCGCAACGGGCTCGCCGGCGACGACGTGACGGTGCTGCGCGCCATCCGGTCCGTGCTCGGCTCGCTCACGGACAAGGAGATGGGCCGCGTCATCGAGCTGCTTCAGCAGGCGCGCAACGCCGGCAAGCCTGGCTCGCCTGCCGCGCTCGAGGCCTTCGCGGGGCAGAAAGGCATCGTCATCCAACTCCGGCAGTTGCTTCTCGAATTCCAGCGCCAGCAGTTGTTGCAGCAGCTCTCGATGCGCTTCTCGGCCCTCGCACAGCGGCAGGGCGAAAATCTCAAGGAAGCCGTCGGCCTCGTCCAGCTCGCGCGCGGACGCGAGACGTTCAGCTTCGACGAGTCGCAGCGCATCTCGTTGCGCATCCAGGAAACCGAGCAGGGCACCATCGGCACCGAGGCCGGACTCTTGCTCAAGAAGCTCGGCGAGCTGCTCAAGGACATGGACGGCCCGACCGCCGAGCGGCCCCAAGCCGCGCAACGCAAGGCGCAAGACGGCCAGCTCGTTGCCACGCTCGAATCCGCCACGACCGACCTCAAGGCCGCAAAGCTCCTCGGCGCAGCCGGCAGCGAGCGCAAGGCCCGCGACCTCATGCAGGAAATCGCCAAGCTCCTCCTGCCGAACCGCGACACCATCGAGATTCTCAAGCAGGCCATCCGCGACGTCGAGAAGGCCATCGCCGACCAGAAGGTCGTCAAGGACGAGACGCAGAAGCTCGAGGGCCGCAAGCCCGACACCGCCGAGGTCGAGAAACGTCAGGCCGAAGTCGTCGACAAAACCGCGAGCGTCCGTGACGACGTGAAGGACGTCGCCCCCAAGGCCGCCGAGCAGCTCAAGGCCAGCGAGCAAAAGATGCAGGAAGCCCGCGCGACGTTGAACGACAACTTCCAGACCGGCGACCAGATGCGCCAGACCGCGCCCGAACAGCAGCAGCAAGCCGTTGCCAAGCTCGAAGAAGCCAAGAAGACCCTCGAGGAACAACTCGCGAAGGCCGAGGCCCAACTCACCAAGCCGCAGGACAAACTCGCCGCCGCGAAGGAACTTCTCGAGAAAGTGAAGGAACTGAAGAAACAGGAGGAAGCGCTCAAGGCCGAGGCTTCCGCCGCCGCCGAGCAAAAGAAGCCCGGCGAACTCGCCAAGCAGGCTTCCAAGCAGGACGCCCTCAAGCAGGAAACGCAGAAGACTCAGGAACAGGCCGCGCCCACTTCACCCGAAGCCGCCGAGTCCATCGCCGAGGCTGCGAAGCAAATGCAGAAAGCGGAGCAGCAACTCGCGCAACAAAAGCCCGAGGCGCTGATGGCCCAGCAAGCCGCCGTGGACGCCCTCGCCCAGGCCGAGCAGCAGCTCGAGCAGAAGGTCGCCTCGCTCGAGAAGGCCGCCGAGGACAAGGCCAAGCTCGAAGCCCTCAGCAAGAAGGTTGGCGAAATCATGAAGGACCAGGCCAAGGTCCAGATCGACACCGCCAAGGCCGCCGAGAAGCCGGAGGCCCCGTCGCCCAAGACCGCCGACAAGCAGGGCGAACTCGGCAAGCAGACCTCCGAGGCGAAGAGCGAGGCCGCGCCACTCGCGCCCAAGGCCGAGAAGCCGCTCGCGTCCGCCGAGAAGAACATGGCCGAGTCGAAGAGCGAACTTGGCAAGCCGAACGCCGAGGCCGCGCGCGCACCGCAGAAGGAAGCGATGGCCGACCTCGCCGCCGCGAAGAAGGCGATTGATGAAAAGATCGGCCAGCTTGCCAACGAACTCGGCCAGCAGATGCAGAGCAACGCCGCACAGGCGGCCGAGGCCGTCGCGAAGGCGCAGGAGAACGTGAATCAGGCGCTCGCCCAGCTCCAGCAACCGGCCGGCCTCGGCGAGATGATCAAGGAGGCGCAGAAGGAAATCGCCCAATCCCTCGCGAAGAAAGCCGAAGGCAAGCCCGAGTCCGCGCCCGTCAGCGAGGCGAAAAAGTCCGCCCAGAGCGCCGCGCAGAAACTCGACCAGAACGACCTCAAAGGCGCCATCGGCGAAATGGCGAAGGCGCAGAAGTCCATTGAGCAAGCGGCGCAAGCCGGAGAACCCAAGGGCGAAGGTGAACCGAAAGGTGCCAGCCAGCCCAAGGGTGAAGCGAAGCCCGGCGAAGGAAAGCCGGGCGAAGGCAAACCCGGCGAAGGCCAGCCCGGGGGCGAACCGCCGCCCGCTTCACTTCCGCAACTCGCGCAGAAACAGGCCGACGTGAAGAAGCTCGCCGAATTGCTGAGCGAAATGAACGCAACGCCCGCCGCCCAGCCACTCGAAGGCGCGGCCGAGGCGATTTCACCGCTCGCAGCCGGGGAGGCAGGACAACTGCCGCCCGCCGCACAGATGTCACTTCAACAGGCTTTGCAAGCGCTGATGGATGCCGCCGCGCAAGCCGAGGCAAACAAAGCCATGCCCGCCCAAGCCAACGCGCAGGCCGCTCAGCAGGCGCTCGCGCAGGCGGCGGCTTCGCTCGCGCTCGCGCAAGCCGGCGTCGGCACGCCTCAGACCGCGCAAGGCCAGCAGCCCGGTCAGGGACAAGGTCAGCAACCAGGCAACGGCAAAGGCCAGCAGCCCGGCAACGGCAAGGGCCAGCCCCAGCAACCCGGCCAGCAGGCGGGCAAGGGCGACGGCAAGCAGGGCAACTGGCTCGGTGCTGGTGGCGCGGACGGCGCAAAGCGTGACCTCACCGGCGGCAGCGGTTTCATCGGCCTGCCCGCCCGCGACCGCGCGGCGATCAAGCAATCCGTCGGCGAGAAGTATCCCGAGGAATTCGGCCGCGCCGTCGAACAGTATTTGAAAAACCTCTCCGACACGACCAGCCGGCCGAAGGGGAACAAGTGATGCGTCAGCTTCGGTCGTCGTCTCAATCTTCGGCTGGGTTCGTCCACACCATGCTGCGGCGGCTCGCGCTCGCAGTTTGCCTCGGCGCGCTTCCCATTTTATCCACCCCGTTCGCCGCGCCTCCTCCCGGTCCGGCCTCTCCGCGCGCGAAGACCGACCCGGTCAAGGTGGATGCCGAGACCGAGAAGGTCATCAACGGCGCGCTGAAATATCTCGCGAGCAGGCAAACCGCCACCGGCGCTTGGGGCGCTTACGGTGAGGAAAAACAGCGCCAGCTCGCGATGACCGGTTACGTGCTCATCTGTTACCAGGCTTCAGGCCACCTCCCCGGCGAGGGCGAATACGGGAAGAACGTCACCGCCGGGATGCAATACCTGCTCGACATCGTCGGCCCCGACGGCGTCATGGGCAGCCGCAGCGACGGCCAGTACATGTATGGCCACGGCATCGCCTCCATCGCCCTCGCCGAGCTTTACGGGCAGACGAAGAACCCCGCGATGCGCGCCAAGCTGGACCGCGTCATCAAGCTCATCATTTCCGCGCAAAACACCGAGGGCGGCTGGCGCTACCGGCCCGTGAGCTACGACGCCGACATCTCGGTGACGGTGCTGCAGGTCGTCGCGTTGCGCGCGGCCAAGAACGGCGGCATCGAGGTTCCGCAGAAGACGATTGATGACGCGGTGAAATATGTGCGGGCCTGCTTCGACGAACGCACGGGCGGCTTCTGCTACCAGCCGTATCGCGACCCCGGCTTTGCCCGCACCGCGGCGGCGATATACTCGCTGCAAGTCTGCGGCCTTTACGACGACCGGATGGTGAAGGCCGGCTCGAAGTATCTCTTCGACAATTATCGCGAAGACCACGAGTGGTTCGCCTACGGCAACTTCTACGCCGCGCCCGCGCAATACATGATCGGCGGCGAAACGTGGTCGCGATGGTATGCCACGATCAAGCAGTCGCTCCTCAAGTCCGTCCGCACCGAGGGCGACCTCGCGTGGTGGGAAGCCCGCGGCCGCGGAGGCGTCGGCCCCAACTGGTCCACGGCTGTCTACGCGACGATGCTCGCGATGCCGTATCACTACATCCCGCTGTATCAGCGCTGAGCGGCGGCGCGGCGAGCTTCGATGAACAGATTGGTCCCATCCGTCCTGTTGGTCGCATGCGCGGCACTCACTCACGCCGGCACGCTCCGCACCAAGGACGGCAAGTCCCTCGAAGGCGAGGTGAAGCTCGACCCCGGCGGCTTCGCCGTCACGCTCGCCAGCGGGACCACGGTGAAAGTCCCTCTGGCCGACGTCGCGCGCGCCACGTTCGAGCCGTTCGCCTCCGACCCGGCCCTCGCGGGCGCGACAAACGGCCTGCTCGGCACGTATTATCCCCAGCCCGATTTTGCCGGCCAGGCCGTCCGGCGCGTGGACCCGTCGCTCGACTTCACGTGGACCGACTCGCCGCCGATTGCGAATTTCCCGCGCGAGAATTTCTCCGTCCGCTGGACCGCGCAGCTTCGTCCCACGGACACCGACCTTTACACATTACACGCCACGGTGGACGACGGCGTGCGCCTGTGGCTGAACGAGCGGCTGCTCATCGACGAGTGGCGCGAGCAATCACTCGCCACCGCGACCTCGCCCGTGTCGCTTCGCGCCGGCGAGACCTACAACCTGACCATCGAGTATTTCCAATCCATCGGCACCGCGCGCATGAAGCTCTTCTGGAGCAGCCCCACCCAGCCGAAAGCCATCGTGCCCGCGTCCGTGCTCGCGCCCGGCAAGGTCCTCGCGCTCCCCTCGCTCGCCGCGACCGCGAACACCGGCAAAGGCGTGCTCACGTGGAACGGCTCGTTCATTGGAGCGCCCGTCGCCACGGCCGACGACACGTCCGTCACCTTCGCCGAACCGCACAAGGGCTTTGCGCTCTCGACCGTCAACGCCGCGCGCATCTACTTCCGCGGGCTCTCCGCCGCGCGCGCCGCCAAGCTCGAGCCCAAGCGGCCCGGCGTGCTCCTCATCAACGGCGACTTCATCGACGGCGAATTCAAGGGCATCTCCGACGGCCGCGTGCACCTCAACTCCGTGCTCTTCGGGCTGAAGAGTTACGACATCAACTTCGAGGCGCTCGCCGTCTCGCTGCGCGACTCCGCGCCTTCCGCGGCAAAGTTCCTCGTGAAGTCCCGCGCGGGCAGCGCGCTGCTCGCGCAGTCCGTCGCGGTGAAGGATGGCGCGCTCGAAGTCACCGGAGCGCCGCTGACCGGCCTCCGCATCGCCGGCGAACAGCTCGAGGAGTTCAAGTGCGGCGCCGGCACCGCGCTCTTCGAGGAGATCGCCGGCAAGGTTCTGGTCCGCGACACCGCGAACGACCGCCAGACTTACACCGACATCGCGAACGCCCGCCGCACGCGCGAGGAATCCGAGCGCATGGCCCGCGCCATCGCCGAGTTCCGCGTCAACGCCGAGGACAGGATCCGCACCGAGACCGACCTCATCGCGCGCGGCAAGACCGAGCTGGAGAAGAAGCACACACTCCTGCTCGCCGCGAAAGCGGCATCGGACCATGCCACGAGTGAGAAGCTGCGCCTCGAACAACTCGCCGCCGACGCGAAAGCCGCCGCCGGGCGCGCGGGCGACGATTACACCGAAACACACCGGCTTTCGACCGTTGCGAAAAACGAGTCCGACCGCGCCCGCACCGACCTCGACGGAAAACTCCGCGTCGCGCGCGAGGCGCGCACCGACCTCGACCGGGTTGTGTCCGTCATCAACACGGGCCGTGCCGCGCTTGAAGCCCGCACCGCGGCGGAACAGTCCGTTGCCACCCGGAGCGCCGCCGCCGCCGCCGCCGCTGCCCGCAAGGCCGCCGACGAGAAGGCCACCACGGAGAAAGCACTCGCGAAAGCCATGGCGGAACAGGATGCCATCGAGAAATCCTCCGCGACCGCCAAGGCGAACGCCGAGAAAGCCGTCACCGAAACCTCCGCGCGCGTGAAGGTGCTCACCGAGTCGAAGGCCAGCACGGATGCGACGGTCGCGAAACTCGCCGCCGCCGCCTCCAAGCTCGCCGCCGAGAAGGGCGCGAACAGCCCCGATGCGCAGAAGACGGCCGCCGAGCGTGACCGCGCCGCCGCGGACGCCGTGACACTCGCGCGCTCCCTCGGCGGGGCGAGAAACGCCTCGACGCTCGCCCTGCAGGCGAAAGCCGCCGCCGATTCCAAGGCCGCAACGGACTTGAACACCTCGAAGCTCGCGCACTCCCGCGCCCAGCAGGATTTCGCCACGCGCTCCCGCGCCGCGGACGACTCGAAGGCGGCGGCCGAAAAAGCCGCGGCCGCGCTCGCAGCGCTCGTTGAGAAAGGCAAGGGAGAGAAGTCCGCGTTCGAAACCAAAGCCGGGGCGAGCAAGCTTGAGGCGGAGAAGAAGCTTGGGGAAGCCGACGCCGCCGTGAAGGCAGCGACCGGCGCGAAGACCCTGGCCGAGAAGCGTTATCTCGAAGCGCTCGGGGTCTCCGAGAAAGCGTTGCGCGAGCGGAGCGCCGCGAACCTCGCCGCGTCACAAGCTCGCTCCGCCGCGGACATCGCCACGACGGCCGCACTTTCCAAGAACCGCATCACCGCCGCCGCCGAGGCTGAGAAGGCGGCTGCGGAGTCTTACATCAATGCGAGGACGGAGGCGTTGAAGAAGGCGCAGGCGGACTTGAAGTGAGCGCACGGCGGCAGGCGCGATCCCGCCTTGGCCGCTCATCCGGCGCCCGCCAATTCATCCAGCAGCTTCTCGATCTGCGCCCCGGTGCGCTCGACCGAATACTTCTCCACGATGGTCCGCCGCGCCGCGTCGAGCATCCCGCGGACTTGCCCTCCGGCGAATGCGGACCGCACCGCGTCGAGCCAGCCGGGAGCGTCCACGGCCGGCACGAGAATGCAGTTTTCGTTGCCACGAATGTAGTCGGCGTATTCCGGGAGCGGCTTCACGAGCAGCAGGCTGCGGCTGAGCATCGCCTCGCAGTTCGTCAGGCAGAACGTCTCGTAGTCGGACATGTTCACCGTCACATCCGAGCGCGCGAGCCATTCGAGCACCTGCGGGTTCTTGAGGTCCCTGTGCAGCGTGAAGCGCCCGGCGAATTGCCGCTCGAGATGACCGAGCAGCGGGCCGGTGCCGAAATAGTGGATTTCCAAATCCGGCCACACGCCCCGAAGGCGCTCCGCGACACGAATGCTCTCGTCAATGCGTTTCCAACTTACCGCGCGGCCGATGATGGTCGCGACGCGGGGCGCGGGGCGCGGCTTGGCCTCCATGTCCGGCGTGAGCGGCGGCGGCACGAGCACGCAGCCGATGCTTGCCGCGCGGCGGGCGTGCGGCGCGATGCGCGCGTGATCGGCGGGGTTGAGCGTGATGACGCACGCAAGCCGGCGGAACATGAACCGTTGCAGCGCGTAAAGTCCCGTGTCGAAAAACCAGTCCACGAAGCCGAGTTCCGCGAGCTTGCCGCGCAGCACGCGGTCGTATGTCACGATGGAATCCGTGCGCTTGAGGTTGAGAAACTCAAACGTCAGGTCCGCGCCGTAAGTCCCGGCCGCGCGCGTGCCCGGCGCGAGCGAGAGGCTCAACGGGCCGAGATTGAACTCGGGCGTGAAGAACACATCGAAGTCCGCGCGCCTCCGAAGCACCGCGCGCCGGAACTCGCGCAGGATGGCCAGCCGCGCAAGCGTGCCGTCGTAGGAGGTGAGGAAGCGGTTGTGGACGCGGTTGACGAGGATGCCCTCCTCGTTGAACTGTCCGCCCTTGGTGATGTCGGGGCAGAACACCTCGACGTGATGGCCGCGCGCGGTGAGGAATTTGTGGAGCAGCAGCGTCTGCGTCACCGCACCGCCCAACCGGGGCAGGTAGCTGACGGTGACGATGCCGATGCGGAGCTTGCGTCGCGGCGCGGGAACGCCCGGATTTGAGCCCGGCGCACTGAAGGATTTTGGCGCGTCGTCTGCCACGTTGGCTGCGAGATGGTTGTGGTGCTTTGCGGTGGTGCCGGGCTGATGAACCGCAGGCGCCCGCTCCTCAGGAAGCCGCCGCGGCATCGGATGCTTCCGTGAGCCGCCGCGTGGTCCACATCGCGAGCCAGGTTTCGAGGAGCAGCACCGCGAGCGCCGCGGCGACGAGCCAGCGCCAGATTTTCTGGCGGCCCTCCAGCTCGGTGTTTTGGAGGACGCGCTTGTTCGCCTCTGCCTTCGCGGCGTCCGGAGTGAGGCCGGGCAACGCGGCGCCGAAGCGCGCGAGCTCGTCCAACGGCATCGGCGCGGTCCGGCTCTCGGCGGGGTCGAGGTTCACCGCGAAGCGTTTCGTCCCCGCACCGACTGTGAACGAGTAGGTGCCTGGTTGATCGGCTTGCGAGAAGTTCGCCTCGCCCTTCGCCACGGTGACCCGTGAAGCGTCGGGCTTGAGGACGGTGATCGGTTGGTTCGTGTCCGCGCCGACGCTCGCGAAGGCAATGTCACCCGCGACGGTGAACTGAGTCGGCTGCGGTGGCAGTCCGCCGCTCTGATCGAGCAGCGAATAGAGGAGCGGGACGAACTTGGTGGAGAGCGCGAGCTGGCTGTCTTCGGGATGCCAGCACGTCGCGAGCACCATCAGCCGGCCGCGGCCGGCGGGCACCTCGACGAGCGCGGGGTCGAGGTCGTCGAAGCGCGCCAGCACGCGCGCGCTTGCGGGCAGCTTGGTGATGTCGAGCCGCCGGTGCTTCCAAAAGTGAATCTTGGTGAAGTCGCTGAAGCGCGGGTCCGCGAACGGCGCGAACAGCGGGTGTTGGAAATCGATTTCCGCGAGCAGCGAGTAGTCCGCCACGCGTGCCTCGGTCGCGCCGGGACTGTCGATGCCGGCGAGACTCGCGAGCACGGATGCGGCGTCGGCGTTTCGCAAGGCGAGGAACACCGTGTGTCCGCTGTCGAGCATCCGGCGCAGGACGGCGAGCCGGTCCGCGGGCACGGTGTCGGTGACGACTGCGAGCGGGGTGTTCTCGGTGTCCGCCGGCAAGAGCATCGCGCCCGGCCCGCGCGCGACGACCTGCACGTGGTGGCGGCGCGTCTGCTGGAACGCGTGTTTGAGGAAGTGCAGCGGCTGCTTCGCGTCGCCTTCCGCGTCGGCGCCGAGATAGAGCACGTTCACCTTGGCGGCCTCGGGCGGGATGACGAACGCGGTGTTGTCGAAGTCTTCGTCGTCCCCCTGCAACAGCACGCGGTCCACGGCGTTCCCGGCGGGCGGGGCTGGCAGGCTTGCGATGCGCCCCTGTCCGGGCGGCACGTAGACATCCACCGGGGCGCCCGCGAAGCCCTTGCCATCGGCGCTTGCCCAGCCGACTTGGAACTGCTCGCGCTTGGAATCGGTCGAGTTGCTCACGCGCACGCGCACGGCCGTCTCGGCTGACTTCTTGTCCGCCTCGTCAGCGTCTGCGACGAGCTGCACGCCGGCGTTCGTGACGCGCCTGGCCTTCACCGGTTCGACGGAGAGTTCGATGCCCTTCGGCCACTCGTAGGCCTGCAACGGGTCGAGGCGGCTGCCCTCCTGAAGGTCCGTGATGAGCACGATGCGGCGCTTCACGATCTCGAGTTTGTCCTTGGATTCCTCGAGCGCCTCGGCCGCGGATACCAGCGCGGTGCCGAGATGCGTCGGAAACCACCCCGGCGAAGTCTCCGCGAGCGCTTTCGACGCGAGGGCGGCGCGCTCGCCCGCGGCGGTCTGGGTCCACGTGTCGAAGGTGACGAGCCGGTTCAGTGCGCGGTCAAAGGTGAAGAGCGCGACCTGGTCCACGGGCGAAGTCGCGCGGAGGATTTCGTCGGCCTTCGCGCGCGCGTCGGCCCAAAGCGAGCCGCGCCGCATGCTCGCGCTGGTGTCCACGAGGATGACAATGCGGGCGCCGGGGCCCGTGGGTTTGTCGGCGTCCGTGGGTTTCTGGATGAACGGCCGCGCGAAGGCGAGCGCGAGCAGGCACAACACGAGGCAGCGGAGGACGAGCAGCAGGATGTTCTCGAGCTTGCTGCGCCGCGTGACGCGCGGCGGCGTGGGCAGGAGGAAGAGCAGCGAGCTGAAGACCGTCCGCTCCCGCGTCGTGCGGCGGATGAGGTGGAAGAGCACCGGCGCGGCCACCGCAATGGCGCCGAGGAGGAAGAGTGGGGTCAGGAAGCTCACGGCGGGTGAATGCTAGCGGCGCACCTGTTTCGCCGACTTGCCGCGCTGCATTCGCTCGCGCATGAAGTCGAACAGCGCGAGTTCGAGCGGTTGGTCGGTCGCGAGTCGCGCGTAGCCGATGCCGAGTTTCTGGCACGCGGCGCGCGCGGCGGCGCAGTGGGCTTCGAGTTTGCGGAGGTATTCCTTCCGGGCGGACGCCGGGTCGATGTAGAGGTTCCGGCCCGACTCCACATCGAGGAACATCGAGGCGTCGGTGAAGTTGAACGTGAGTTCGGAGGGGTCGAGCACGTGGAAGAGCATCACGTCGTGACCGCAGGCGCCGAGGCTGGTGAGGTTGCGTTCAAGCGTCTCCAAGGGCGCGAGCAGGTCGGAGATGAACACCATGAGCCCGCGCCGGCGCACCATCTCGACGATGCGCTTGAGCGGCGCGGCGAGGTCCGTGGCGCGGCCGCCGGCGGGCTTTTCGAGCGCGAGCATCAGGTGGCGCAGGTGCCCGGTGCGGTGACGCGCCGGGAGGTAGTCGCGGATGGACTCGTCAAACGTGAGCAACCCGACGGCGTCGCCTTGCAGATACAAGAAATAGGCAAGCGTGGCGGCGAGGGTGTTGGCGTATTCGGCCTTGGTCCATCCCGTCGAGCCGAAGGTCATCGAGCGCGAGTTGTCCACGAGCAGGTGGCAGCGCAGGTTGGTCTCGTCCTCGAACTTCTTGATGAAGTAGCGGTCGCTGCGCGCGTAAAGCCGCCAGTCGAGATAGCGCGGGTCATCGCCCGGCGAATACTGCCGATACTCGGTGAACTCGACGGAGAATCCGTGATACGGGCTCCGATGAATGCCGCTCCAGAATCCCTCGACCACGACGCGCGCCCGCAACTCGAGATTGCGGATGGCCATGAGCGTCTGCGTGTCCACGAAGCCCGTGCGCCGAGAGGCGCCGGGCGCGGCGGACCGCATCGGGGAATCCGAGGCGTCCGTTGTGGGCCGCAAGTCCAGGCGCATGGTCGTGGTTGCGCGTGGAGTGTGCGCGAAACCCGGCCGTGCGGCCAATGCAATTCAGCGCAGTCCACCGCGAGACTCACATCCACGCGAGCCGCGTTCAAGCTCACGCCAATCATTGTCCACGCGCAGGACAGGGTGCAGAGCAAGGCGAGCCGCGATAACACGTGCTTTCTCGCGTTGGGTATCGTTGCTTGCCAAATCGCTTATCTAAACAACAGGACGCCTACGGGCAATGAGATTTCGTATTTCAGCCGTTGCCGAAGGCGTTCATCGCCCGCTCAATCCTCCTCATCACCCTCTCCTTCCCCATCACCTCGAGCAGGTGATACAGGCTCGGGCCGGAGGGGTTGCCGGTAACGGCGATGCGGACGGGATGCACGAGCACGCCGGCTTTCACGCCGCAGCAGCTTCAAGCGGACGGACGTGAAGAATTCCTGCCGCAGACAGCGGCTCGATTTGAGATTCGCCCAAGGCAATGACGGCGACGGTGTCGCCCACGGCATTGAAAACTTCGAGGCTGTAGCCGGGTTCTTGTCCGGGCCGGCCCTGATGATATTCCACGATGGTCGCGACGTCGCCGCGGCGGAGGCCTTCTTCCGGCACGTCGGTCTTCAACGCCACTCGATTGAACATTTCAAATTTCATCTTTGTCAGGATACAGAGTCACGAACTTCGTCAGGCCGGTCGCTCCCTCGGTCATCCAAACGCTCACGACCGGAAGCTCTTTTCCATTCGGCCCCCTCAAGTTGCCACGAATCCGATATTTCTCACCGTATTCCGTGGCCTTGATGAACTCCGCCTCGCCTTTCAGCAGGCCACGCAAAGCTTCCTGCCATTGGTCGGCGTGCGCAAGCGTGTATCCAGCCAGCGAGAGAAACTTCGATTTGTCGTCCTCGTCGCGCAACTTCAGCAGGTAATGGGTCACCTTGATGCGGGCGATTCGCTGTCGGCGGGCAGTTTCATCATGTGAGATCAAAATGCCGCAAGCGCCCGGTCTATCCTCCCCATCGCCTTCTCCTTCCCCATCACCTCCAGCAAATGATACAGGCTCGGGCCGGAGGGGTTGCCGGTGACGGCGATGCGGACGGGATGCACGAGCGCGCCGGCTTTCACGCCGAGTTCGGTGGCGGTGGCTTTCAACACGGCTTCGAGACCTGCGGCGTTAAACGGGTCGGCGGCGGCGAAGGCGGCGCGGAGTTTTTCGAGGCGCGGTTTGCTTTCGGGCACGAAACTTTTCTTCGCGGCTTCGGAGTCGTAAACGACTTCGTCGTGGAAATAAAATCCGCCATACGCCGGCAGTTCGCTGAAGGTTTTGATTTTGCCTTTGCAGGTGTCGAGCGCGGCTTTCACGTAGGCGACGTCGTGCTTGTTGGTGTCAATGCCGGCCTTGGCCAGCGCGTGGACGCACATTTCGTAGAAGCGGTCGTCGGGCAGTTCGCGGCTGTATTCGCCTTGCAGCCAGAGGAGTTTCTCGAAGTCGAACCGCGCGTTGTGCCGGAGAACTTGCGGCAGGTCGAAGCGCTCGATGACTTCCGCCAACGAAAGTTTTTCGGTGTTATCCTTGGGCGACCAGCCGAGGAGGCAGAGGTAATTGTTCACGGCTTCGGGCAGGAATCCTTCGTCGAGATAGGTGGTGAGGGACGCGCCGCGGTCGCGTTTGCTCATCTTGCTGCCGTCGGCGTTCAGGATGAGCGGGATGTGCGCGTAGCGGGGCGGTTCGACGCCGAACGCGCGGAAGAGGGCGATGTGCTTGGCGGTGTTGCTCAGGTGATCCTCGCCGCGAACGACGTGGGTGATGCCCATCTCGAGGTCGTCCACGACGTTGACGAAGTGGAACACGGGCTGGCCGTCGCTGCGGACGATGACGAAATCGGGATCGGCCTCCTCGCGGTCGGTGAGTTTGCGGAGCACGTCGCCGACGACGAGGTCGGGAATGAGAATCGGCTCGCGTTGCATTTTGAATTTGATCGCGCCCTCGTGTTCGTAGGCGAGGCCGCGCGCGAGCAGCGCTTCGACGCGGCGCTGGTAGTTTTCGCGGCGCTGGGATTGAAAGTATGGACCGCGGTCGCCCTTGCACGGGCCGGTGGCGTCGGCGGTGAGCGGGCCTTCGTCCCACGCGAGGCCGAGCCAGCGGAGGCCTTCGAGAATCACGTCCACGGCTTCCTGCGTGTTGCGCGCGGCATCGGTGTCTTCAATGCGAAGGATGAACTTGCCGCCGGTGTGCCGGGCGTAAAGCCAGTTGAACAACGCCGTGCGCGCGCCGCCGATGTGGAGGTAGCCGGTGGGCGATGGGGCGAATCGAACGCGAACGGGCATGGCGTGAGGTGTCGGGATTGGGGTTTCGAGTTTCGGGTTCAATCCAGCGCGACGACGATAGCGGCACGACGGAAATCGAGGCAAGCGCGCACCGTCTCACGCGGTTGCGCGCCTGGCGTCGAGTGCGAGCAACGTGTCGCAGAGGCGTTCGAGCACGGGCGTGGCCACGGCGGCAGCACGCGCCCGGCGCAGCGGCTCAAGGAACAGGCTCTGCAGTTCCAAGGGCCGGCCGCATTCGAAGTCAATGAGCGTGGAGGCTCGATACGCGCCCATCGTGCGGGTGTTCGCGATGTTCCTGTCGGCGTGGGACTCGGGAATGGGGTGGCCGAGCGCGTTGGCGGTGGCGATGACCTCGGCCATCAGCGCGCGGACGATCCGTTCCCAACGGGGATCGCCGAGCAAGATGTCGGTGGTGAGAACTACGGAATGCCTGCTTGCGCCGGTATCCGGTGGTCCGCCCCAGGCTTCGTATCCTGCGGTGCCCGCCACTCCCAAGCCGTTGAACGGGATGTTCCAGACGAGTTTTTCCCAATGCGCGCGCTCGAGGTTCTCCGCGACTTTGCTGGGAATGCCGGCGTGCTTGAAGCTTGTGCAGAGGTCGTGCGTGCGCGGTTCGGGCCCGCGTTGGAATTCACCGATGACGACTTTGCCGTGGGCGATGTGTTGGATGACGCCGGGTTGGATGCGGTTGAGGCACACGAAGCAAAGCCCGCCGAGCACCTTTGCGGCCGGCACGACCCGCGCGAGCGCGGCCTCGTTGCCGAGGCCGTTCTGGAGGGTCATCACCGCCGTGTGCGCCGCGACCAGCGGTGGAAGCAACCGCGAGAATTCCGAATTCGCGGTCGTCTTCAGCGCGATGAGCACGAGGTCGCATACGCCGATCTCGCCAGGTTCGCGGGCGCACCGGGGCCGGACGGTGAAACTCTCGCCGTCACTCATCACCCTGACCCCGCTGGCGCGCACGACTTCGTAATCACCGCGGAGCAGGAAGTGGACGTCGTGTCCGTCGCGGGCGAGCTTCGCCCCGTAGTAGCTGCCGACGGCGCCGCAGCCGACGATGGCGATCTTCAAGGTGGGCCTCGAAAAGAAAAAAGGCACCCCGACTCGCGCCGGGGTGCCTTTGTGAAAGGGGAACCGCCTACTTCTTGAGGATGGCGTCCTTGCAGGCCTTGGCGACGCGGAACTTGACGACGCGCTTGGCAGGCACGGTGATCTCCTGGCCGGTGTTGGGGCCGAAACGCATGATCATCTTGCGCGCGGGGCGGTTGGCGAGCACGAGTTTGCCGATGCCGGGCAGGGTGAACGTGTTCTTGGCGTTCTTGTAGGCGAGCTCGGCGAGGTGCGCGAGGATGCCGGACGCCTGCTTGCGGGTGAGGCCGGCCTTTTCGGCGACGGCGCCTGCGAGTGCGGACTTGGTGAGGGCTTTTGCCATGATTGATGTTTGTGTTGAGTGTTGTTGTGACTGCTTGATGTAGTCTTTCGACCTGCGGACTTTTGTAGGCGTCCCCCGCGTCGTGCGCAAGAGGATTCTGTTTTTTTTTGAGGAAGAATTCTGTCTGCCCTGCCGAGCGATTCGTCGATTCTCGGCGGAAGCAAGCGGGAGCTTGACTTGAAAGGGGATTCGCACACGATGATTTGCATGGTCGTCCTCTTCACCATCCAGTGCGAATTTCGCTACAAGATCATCCAGAAGATTTTCGAGGGCGGCATGGGGGTCGTCTACGAGGCTGAGCAGCATGGCGCGCAGGATTTCGTGAAGCGCGTCGCCATCAAGGTCATCCGCCAGAGCTACGCCAACCAGCGTTCGTTCATCGACAACTTCATCGGCGAAGCCAAGCTTGTCGCGGACCTCATCCACACCAACATCGTCCAGACCTACCACTTGGGCGAGGCGCGCGGCATTTACTTCATCGCCATGGAGCTCATCCGCGGCGTGAACCTCGAGCAGTTCACGCAGCGGCTCGTGGACACCAACAAGCAGCTGCCGAAGGAACTCGCGGTGTTCATCGCCAGCCGCGTCGCGCGCGGGCTTGCCTACGCGCATTCCAAGACCGACAAGGACGGCAAGCCGCTGTCCATCGTCCACCGCGACGTGAATTTCAAGAACATCATGGTCGCGTTCGAGGGCGACGTGAAGCTCACCGACTTCGGGATCGCGAAGGCGAAGGGGTTGCTCGCGGATCAGGAAGGCGAAGTCGTCGCGGGGAAGGCGGACTACATGAGCCCCGAGCAGTCGAACTTCCAGATCACCGACAAGCGCTCGGACATTTTCTCCGTTGGCATCGTCCTGGCGCACTTGCTGTTGAACAAGAACATCTTCAAGGGCAACTCGGTCGCCGAGTCGCGCGACCGCGTGATGCACATGGCGATACCCGATTTCAAGACGCTCGACCCGCGGGTCGACGAGCCGCTCAACAAGATCATCAACCGGTGCCTCGAGCGCGACCTGGACAAGCGTTACGCCAACGCGGACGATCTGCTCTACGAGCTCGAGCACTACATCTACCATTCCGGTTACGGCCCCACGAACGAGACGCTCGGCCGGTTCATCCGCGACCTCTTTGGCCAGATCGATCCCTCAAAGGTCAAGACCATCAAGGCCGGCACGATGATCATCGAGCGGCCGGATACCGTGGAAGCCTGATCGTGACTTCGGCCAAACCCGTGAGTTCGAAGTCCACCAACTTACGTGCCGTGTCATCGCGTCCGCGCGCCCGAATTCAGCAGGCAAAGCCCGTTGTTCTCGGCCTCGTTCAATCGCGTTGCTCCGCGAATCCCGCTTCGAATCTTCGCACGACCCTCGCCCGGTGCGAACAGGCCGCGCGCGACGGCGCGAACATCATCTGCACGCAGGAATTGTTTCGCTCGCAGTATTTCTGCCAGAGCGAGGATCACGACAATTTCAAGCTCGCCGAGGCCATTCCCGGCCCGAGCACCGATGCGTTTTGCAAACTCGCGAAGACGCGCGGCATCGTGATCATCGCGTCGCTCTTCGAGAAGCGCGCCAGCGGTCTTTACCACAACACCGCCGCGGTCATTGATGCGGACGGCTCGCTCCTCGGCGTGTATCGCAAGATGCACATTCCCGACGACCCGCTTTACTACGAGAAATTCTATTTCACGCCGGGCGACCTTGGCTTCCGGGCGTGGCAGACGCGCTTCGCGAAGCTCGGCGTGCTCATCTGCTGGGACCAATGGTATCCCGAAGCCGCGCGGCTCACCGCATTGCAGGGCGCGGAAATCCTCTTCTACCCCACGGCCATCGGCTGGCATCCGGGCGAGAAAAAGGAATACGGCGTGGACCAGCACGGCGCGTGGGAGACGATTCAGCGCGGACACGCCGTTGCGAACGGCTGCTTTGTCGCGGTCGCCAACCGCATCGGGCTTGAGAAACCCGCCGGAGGGGATGGCATCGAGTTTTGGGGACAGAGCTTCGTCGCCGGCACCAGCGGACAAATTCTCGCGAAGGCCAGCGTGGACCGCGAAGAGAATCTGCTCGTGCCCGTGGACCTGAAGAAAGTGGACATCACCCGCACGCACTGGCCGTTCTTGCGCGACCGCCGCATCGACGCCTACGGCGACTTGACGAAGCGGTTGATTGACTGAGTCCTTGTCGTCCCCGGCCCCGACCCGCTCACCGCTTCCAGTGGCGGTGACGCGAGCAGATCTCACTCCGGCAGACACCCGAAGAACGTGAGACACTTTTCCCCGCGCGCCTCGCGCAGGAGCATGATCGCCAGCTCACGCGCGTGGTAATCCCCCCACATCGAGCTCTCGCCGTTGGGCACCTTCTG
>VHCN01000045.1 GCA_016871675.1 Verrucomicrobiota bacterium | reverse complement strand
CCATGCTAAACTGATCGCACGGTTGGCGAGCAGGCAATAACGTGGACAAAGACCAAACTCATCATAAACCCGCCTCTCGCCGGTTCACGGCCGCACGCAGAGAAAGGCAAACACCATGAAGACCAACGTCCGCAATTCCCAAGGGGGCTTCACGCTCGTGGAAATCATGATCGTCGTGGCCATCATCGGCCTGCTCGCCGCGATCGCGATCCCGAACTTCGTGAAGGCCCGCACGTCGGCCCAGCAGAAGAGTTGCATCTCGAACCTCAAGCAGATCGACGGCGCAAAGGACCAGTGGGCGCTCGAATACAAGAAGGCCGCCACCGACACTTATCTGCTGACGGACGCCACGCTGCTCGCGTATCTCAAGGGATCGGTGCTTCCCTCCTGCCCTTCCGGTGGCAACTACACGGCTGGCGCGAACGTCGGCGCGAGTCCGACCTGTAACCTGGGCACCACCCTTGGCCACACCCTCTAGGTTGCTGACTCATTCCCTTCAGGGGGCTTGGGGCAAAGTGGCTCCAAGCCCCTCTTCATTTTCCAACCCGACGCGCGTCACAATTACTGCACCCCGGACGCGTCGATCGGATCTTTCTTCCACAGAACCTCGACAAGTGTCTGCCGGCGGGAAGACGAGAATCCAGAACTGGTGCGCGCAAGGGTCCGCCGGTGCTGACAGTGGATTCGCAGCGCGGGCCTATCTCCACTCGTTCAACCCCCGCTCATCGGCACTGGTGCCGTCGGGATTCAGCAACGCGAGAACCTCGCCGACAAGATACAACGAGCCCGTCACGACAACGAGCGGCTCGGCTTCTAGCCACAGGAGCGCCTGCCGGACCGAATCGAAGCACTTCACTTCTGCGGTGGAATTCGCCAGCCTGCAGTGCGCTGCAAGCGCGTCGGGCGCTGCGGTCCGCGCGCTCGCGACCCTCACCAACCCGATGCGTTGCGAGAGCGGCGCAAGTTGCGCACACATCGTCCCGCTGTCCTTGTCCTCCAGCATGCCGAGGACGAGCGCCGGGCGCGTGTCCGCCGAGAGGTCGCATATCGCACGTGCCAGGGCCTCGCACCCGGGCGTGTTGTGAGCCCCATCCAGCAGGAGTTTCTGGCCGGAACGTGCCGTCAAAGTCTGCAACCTCCCGGGCCAGTGGACGGATTCAACGCCCCGCCGCGTGGTTTCAGCGGGGATCGGGATGATCGTGCCAAGCGATTTCACCACCGCCACGGCCAGGGCCGCGTTCATCCGCTGGTGCGCGCCTGCGAGCGGCACGATCCAATGCTCCGGCAGGCACCGGCCTAGATTCGCCTCGCTCAAGACGTGCACAACCGCATTCAGCCGGACTGCGTGCGAGTGGATGACTGCAAGCGCCTCGGCATCCGCCGCGGCCGTGTGCACCGGCACGCCGGTCTTGATGATGCCGGCCTTCTCGGCGGCGATCGCCGCGAGCGTGGTGCCGAGCCATTGCTGATGGTCGAATCCGATGTTCGTGATGACGCTGGCGAGCGGCGTAACGATGTTCGTCGCGTCGAGCCGTCCGCCGAGGCCGGTTTCCCAGATGACGAGTTCGCAGCGCTGTTCCGCGAAGTAACGCAGCGCCATCACGGTGATGACTTCAAAGAACGTCGGATGCTGGTCACGGGGGAACCTGGCGAGCAGTGGTTGCAGTTCGGCGACGAGTCGCACGACGTCCGCCTCAGGGACGGGCTGCCGGTTGACCTGAATCCGCTCGCGAAATGAGACGAGGTGCGGCGAGGTAAAGAGCCCAACGCGCAGTCCGCCGTGGCGATAAATGGACTCGAGCATCGCGCACGTCGAGCCCTTGCCATTGGTGCCGGCGACGTGGATGAAGCGCAGGCTTCTGTGCGGATTGCCGGCCTGCGCGGCGAGGCGAAGGGTGTTTTCGAGCCCAAACTTCGCGCCGAAGAGCCGAAGCCCATAGAGGAACTCAATCGCGTCGCCGTAGGTCACAGCGGCTTCTGGTGCATGTGCTGGTGCACCGCGGCGATGAAGCCCTTGAAGAGCGGGTGCGGCGCGCTGGGTTTGCTCTGGAATTCGGGATGGAACTGGCTCGCGACGAGGAACGGGTGGTCCTTCAGTTCGATGAGTTCGACGAGCTTGCCGTCGGGCGAGGTGCCGGAAAAGTGCAAGCCGTTTTCCTCGAACGACGCGCGGTAGGTGTTGTTGAACTCGTAGCGGTGCCGGTGGCGCTCGTGAATCACGAAGGAGCCGTAGAGTTGCGCGGCCCTGCTGCCGACTTTGAGCTGGCAGGGTTGCGCGCCGAGCCGCATCGTGCCGCCTTTGTGGGAGATGTTTCGTTGCGCGTCGAGCAGGCAGATGACCGGATGCTGTGTCGTGTCGTCGAACTCGGTCGAGTGCGCGCCTTTCAAGCCGAGGACGTTTCGCGCAAACTCGATCGTCGCGATCTGCATGCCGAGGCACAAGCCCAGGTAAGGCAGCTTCTGCTCGCGCGCGTATTGCGCCGCCAGGATCTTCCCCTCGATGCCGCGCTCGCCGAAGCCGCCGGGGACGAGGATGCCGCCGAGTCCCCTTAGGATCTTCTCCGCGCCTTCCTTCTCGATTTCCTCGGCGTCGATCTTCTCGATCTCCACGCCGCAATCGTTCGCCACGCCGCCGTGCATGATCGCTTCGTAGACGGATTTGTAGGCGTCCTGCAGCTCGATGTATTTGCCGACGACACCGATGCGGACGCGGTGTTGCGGCGCGATGAGCTTGCGGATGATGTCCTGCCAGTGCGCCATGCTCGCGGGCGGCGCGTCGAAGTGCAGCAGGCGGCACACGAGGTCGTCCATCCGCTCGCGCTGGAGCATCAGCGGCACTTCGTAAATCGTGTGGTCCACGTCCTTCTCTTCGATGACAGCGTCGTAGGAGACGTTGCAGAAAAGGGAAATCTTCTGGCGCAGCGCCTTGTCGAGCGGGCGCTCACAACGGCAGACGAGCACGTGCGGAGCGATGCCGATTTCACGGAGCTTGGCGATGCTCTGCTGCGTGGGCTTGGTCTTGAGCTCGCCCGCGGCCTTGATGAACGGCACGTAGGTGACGTGCAGGAACAGCACGTTTCCCGGGCCGGCTTCGAGCGCAAATTCGCGGATGGCCTCGAGGAACGGCAACCCCTCGATGTCGCCGGTCGTGCCGCCGATTTCCGTGATGAGCACGTCAGCCTTTGACTGTTCGGCGATCAGGCGGATGCGGCGCTGAATCTCGTCCGTCACATGCGGGATGACCTGCACCGTCTTGCCCAGATACTTCCCCTCGCGCTCGTTGTTGAGGACCGTCTGATACACCTGCCCGCTCGTAAGGTTGTTGTAGCGCGTGAGCTTGGTGCTGGTGAATCGCTCGTAGTGGCCGAGGTCCAGGTCAGTCTCCGCGCCGTCGTCAAGCACGTAAACCTCGCCGTGCTGGAACGGACTCATCGTGCCGGGGTCGACGTTGAGGTATGGGTCGAATTTTTGCAGCGCGACCTTGATGCCGCGGTTCTCCAGCAGCGTGCCGAGCGCGGCCGCTGTCAGGCCCTTGCCCAACGAGCTCACCACGCCACCCGTGACGAAGATGTATTTCATGTTCCAACCGCCAGCATCGCCTCGGCCCGCGCCACATCCCCCGGCGCATCCACGCCCACGCTGTCGTAATCCACGCGCACGACGGCGATCGGGATGCCGCACTCAAGCGCGCGCAACTGCTCCAGCCTTTCGGCCGCCTCGAGCGGCGAAACCGGGCAGCGCACCAGCCTCAGCAGCGACTCGCGCCGGTAACCGTAGATCCCGAGGTGCTTCAAAAACGGAAACGCCGCCAGTTGTTCACCCGCGGAACGGCCGGCGGCATCTCGCACAAACGGAATCGTGCGCCGGGAAAAATATAAGGCGCGCCCGGCCGCGCTGACAACGACTTTCACGACGTTTGGATTGTCGTAATCCTCGACCCTGCGAATCGGGGTCGCGGCCGTGCTCATCTCGCACGTCGCCAGCGCGCCGGCCACCGCGTCAATCACCGCCGGATCAATCAGCGGTTCGTCGCCCTGCACGTTGATCACCGCGTCGCATTCGCAGCGCGCGGCAACTTCCGCGATGCGGTCCGAGCCGCTCGGGTGGTCCTCCCGCGTCATCTCCACGCGGCAGAAGATTCGCCCCACGTCGGCGATTCGGGCGTCATCCGTCGCCACGATCACTTCGCTCAACGACTTCGCCAGCCTGCATCGCTCCACCACGTGCTGCACGAGCGGCTTGCCTGCGATGGGGTGCAGCGCCTTGCCGGGAAACCTCGTCGAGGCGTAACGCGCTGGGATGATGCCGAGAATTCGCACGCGCCGATGAAACCACAGTGGCGCCGGGATGGAAGCTGCATCTGCCGGCGGTTCCGAACGTGACCCTCGCGGCTGGATTCAACTTTCAATCCAAGGGTCCAAAACAAGCCCGGGACTGCGTCGTGGATTTGAACCAGCACGAAACCCCGCTCGAATGAGATCCCATCCAAAACCCGCGCCTTGCCTCACAGGTTGTCTCACCGCGACGGCCAGCTTTGCGTCGCAGGACTCCGCGGCTGGCAAAGCAACGCGGGGCAGGAGACCGGCTTCGACCGGGTGCGCTTCACCGGCAAGCCCGTGGTGTCCGTGAGCGGGCTGAAGGTGGCACGGAACGGCGTGACGCTCACGTTCACGCCGCCGCTCGACACGTCCATCGCCGAGGACACCGGCAACTGGTCCGGGTCGCCGTGGAACTACAAACGCACCGGCCACTACGGCTCGCCGAAGGTCTCCGTCTCCGACCCCGCGCGCAACGGCACCGACCCGCTCGACATCACCGCCGCCATGCTCTCTGCCGACGGCAGGACGGTGACGTTGTCCATCGCAGACGTGAAACCGGTGATGCAGCAACTGCTGGCCTTCAAGCTCAAGACCGCCGACGGCGCCGCGGTCAACCAGCAGGTGCTGCACACGATCAACGCGTTGCCTTGAGCCTTCCGTCGGGTTGCGATAGAACCGTCCTGCGCGCCGCGCACCGATGAGCAAGTTGAAGCCCACACTTTTCGCCACCGTTCTTGCCGCCTTCACCTTCGCGCTCCTCGCGGCCCGCGCGCAGGCACCCGCCAAGTCCAAGCCCGAGGCGGGGCTGCTCCTGACCTTCACGTCCGGCGGAAAGTCCGACACCACGACCGCGCCAAACGTCTGGCTCCACGTCCCGGCCGGCCAATCCCCGACGCCATTTCTCGAACCGGGAACGTTCAGCGCCGCGTGGTCCGGCAACCTTGTCGTGGACCTGCGCGGTGACTTTTTCTTCCGCGTCGAACTCTCGGGCGGCGGATTCAAACTCGAGCTCAACGGCACCAACCTTCTCGATGTCGCCCACCCGGGGCCGGGAGTCGCGTCCTTCGCCACGACAAGACCGATCCGCCTCAGCAAAGGCGCGAACGTGCTCGGCGCTTCGTTCTCGTCCACGGCAGGCGACGCGACAGTCCGCTTGCAGTGGTCGGAGAAAGGCATCTTGTGGGAGCCGATCCCGCGGCAACTGCTCACGCGATCGCCGGCCGACGCCGCGCTCGCCCGGGCCGAGAAACTGCGGCTCGGCCGCGAAGGGGTGTTCGAATCGCGGTGCGTGAAGTGTCACGCGGTTCCGGCCGCGGACAACGGCGCGCCTGAACTCGCGATGGATGCGCCGTCCTTCGAGGGCATCGGCTCGCGCCGGCACTTCGCGTGGATGGCGTCGTGGATCCTCGACCCGAAGTCGCAACGCGCGACGGCGCACATGCCCAAGCTGCTGCACGGGGCGACGGCGAAAGACGACGCCGACGCCATCGCCGCCTTCCTCGCTTCGCTCCCGTCACCGGCTGCAGAGCAAGCCGCGCCATCCGACGCGGACGCCGTCGAGGCCGGCAAACAGCTCGCCGACAAACTCAAGTGCTGCGTCTGCCACGTCGTGCCCGGCAACGAACCGGAGCCCGGCAAGCTGCCCTTCAAGCAAGTCAACGCCAAGTTCCCGCCGAGCCGGCTCGCCGAGTTCATCCGGAATCCCGCCGAGCACTTCGCGTGGACGCGCATGCCGCGATTCAACATGACCGCGGAGGAGGCGCAGCACCTCGCCGCGTTCATCCGCTCGGACGCGCCGATGTTCAAGCAGCGCGGCGCGCCGACCGACGCCGCCACGCTTGCGCGCGGCAGACACCTGCTGCAGACCACCGGGTGCCTCAACTGCCACGCGCTCAAGTTGGAGAACCAATTCAAGGCCAGGCCGCTCGCGCAGCTTGCGGTCGCGGGCGAGCCGCTCGGCTGCCTTTCGCCGAAACCACCCGAGGGAGCCAGGCACCCGCGTTACGCGCAAGACGAGGCCGTGCGCGAGGCCGTGGTGGCGTTTCTCGCGGGAGACCGGGCGCCGCTCTCCCGTCTCGCGCCGGTCGAGTTCGCAGAGCGCCAATCACGGCAGTTGCAATGCACCGCCTGCCACGGCCAGCTCGAGGGCTTCCCCCCGCTCGAGCGCGTGGGCGGCAAACTGAAGCCCGAGTGGATGACGAAGCTCTTCGCCGGCACGCTAACTTACAAGCCGCGTCACTGGCTCGACCACCGCATGCCGTCCTTCGCCAGCCGCGCCGCGCCGCTCGCGGTGGGCCTCGCGATGAGCCACGGCTACGCCGCGACCACGCCCGTGGAGGGGCCGATCAACAACGAGCTTGTGCCCGTCGGCCAAAAACTTCTCGGCACCGACGGCGGCTTCTCCTGCACTTCGTGCCACAGCACCGGCCCGCAGAAGGCGACGCAGGTGTTCGAGGCGGAGGGATTGAATTTCGCGTATCCGGCGGAACGGTTGCAGCGCGACTACTTCGACCGCTGGATTCTCAATCCGCTCCGCATCGTGCCCACGACGAAGATGCCGGTGTATTTCGACGATGACGGCAGGAGCCCGCTCATGGACGTGCTCGGCGGCGACGCCCGGAAGCAACTCGACGCGCTCTGGCATTTCATGCGGCTCGGCGACAAAGTCACGCCGCCGCCCGTCCAGTAGGGGAACACACACACGGCACTTTCCGCCCGATGAACACGACCGAGCAACAAATCCTGGAGTCACTCGACGCGCTGGACGCCGCGGTGCGCTCGATGAAATCGGCGAATCCGAAACCAGACCTGCTGCCGCTGTTCGCGCGCCTCGACGAACTCGCCTCCCGCCTCGGTCCCGGCGCGGACGGCGAACTGAAGCACTTCCTCCAGCGCAAGAGTTACGAAAAAGCGCGGCTCCACTTGCGGGGAATCGCCGCCGCGCGAGGCTCATGCGGAGGCGCGAATTGAAGGCCTCGATGACGCGGGCTCTCCGCTCGCTCCAGCGCCGGCTCCCGCCGGGCGAACTCCGTCTCGACGACGGCTCGCGCAACGCCCACGCGGCCGACAAGTGGTTCGCGACCTCCGCCCCCGATGCCGTCGCGCTGCCGCGGCGCACTTCAAGCGTCGTGAAAATCCTGCAGTGGGCCAACGCCCATCGGGTGCCGGTCACGGCGCGGGGCGCGGGCTTCGGCTACGTTGGCGGCTGCGTGCCGGTGCGCGGCGGCATCGCGCTGTCACTCGCGGGCATGAACCGCATCAAGGAGCTCGACGCGCGGGATTTCGTGGCGGTGGTCGAGCCGGGCGTGATCACGGCGCGTTTGCAGGAGGCCGTGGAGGCGCGCGGGATGTTCTACCCGCCCGACCCGGCGAGCCGCGCGGATTGCAGCATCGGCGGGAACATCGTGACCAACGCCGGCGGCCCGCGCTGCCTCAAATACGGCGTCACGCGCGATTACGTGCTCGGGCTCGAAGTGGTGCTCGCCGACGGCACGGTCATCCGCCCCGGCAGCCGCACGCACAAGAACAAGACGGGCTTCGAAATCGCGCGGCTGTTTGTCGGCTCCGAGGGGCTGCTCGGCGTGGTGACGGAGGCGACGCTCAAGCTGCTGCCGCTGCCGCCATTCCGCGCGTGCGTGGGCGTCGGATTCGACTCGATGACATCGGCAGCGCGCGCGATCCGCGACATCTTCGCCTCGGGATTTCTTCCCTGCGCCGTGGAAGTCGCGGACGCGTTCACGCTGGCCGCGGCGCACAAGCGGACGGGCTCGCGCCAGCTTGCCGGCTGCAAGGCCCACCTGATCGTGGAACTCGACGGACAGGAGGCGTCGGTTCGTGCCGAGTTGCGCGCCGTGGAAAAGATCGTGCGACGGCAGAAGCCGTTGTGCGTCCAGCGGGAGTTTGGCGCGGCTGACTGCGAAAGAATCTGGCAGCTCCGGCGCGAGTTTTCCTACGCGCTGCGCGACACGGGATTGCTGAAGCTGAACGAGGACATCGTGGTGCCGCGCGGCCGGCTCGAGGATTTGTTTGCCTTCGCCGGGCGGTTGCAGCGCAAGCATGGCTTTCCCGTCGCGAGTTTCGGACACGCCGGGGACGGCAACCTGCACGTGAACGTGATGGTGGATCGAACGCAACCGGGGGCGATGGCGCGGTGCGATGCCGCGCTCAATGACTTGTTCGAGCAGGTGCTCGCGTGGGGCGGCGTGATCACGGGCGAGCATGGCATCGGACTCGCGAAGAAGCCGTGGTGGAAGCTCGCCGTGGCGCCGGCGTTGCGCTCCGTCCACGCGCGCGTGAAGTCGGCCCTCGATCCGCGCGGCATCCTGAACCCGGGCAAGTTCGTCTGATTCATCCGTCGTGAAAGAAAAAGCCGCCGTTGATCACGGCGGCCTGATTGAAGGGGGGGGCCGGGCAGTGCGATTAGCGGTCGCGGTATCCGCCGCCGCCGCCGCCGCCACCACCGCCGCCGCGATAACCACCACCACCGCCGGGGCGCTCTTCGCGGGGCCGCGCTTCATTGACCGT
This sequence comes from Verrucomicrobiota bacterium, assembly GCA_016871675.1. Classification (NCBI taxonomy): domain Bacteria; kingdom Pseudomonadati; phylum Verrucomicrobiota; species Verrucomicrobiota bacterium. The sequence goes on along the minus strand of VHCN01000045.1, from coordinate 19,209 downwards.
CAGTGCACGACCTTGAAACTCCTTGCCGTGAAACATCTCGACCGCCTTGTTGGCCTCGTCCTGCGAGCCCATGTCCACGAAGGCGAAGCCGCGGGAGCGGCCGGTGACGCGGTCCTGCATGATGTTGACCGAGGTGACGGCGCCGGCCTGGCCGAAGTGGTCCTGGAGGTCGTTCTCGGTGGTGCTGTAGGGAAGATTCCCAACGAACAATCGGGTAGCCATGATGATGCTTTCTCTTGCCGCCTGCCGCACTGCCGCGTTCCCGACGTGGGTCTCAAACTGTCACGGCTTTCTCTGAAAGCACCCTCTGACAATTTCCGCACTGCACTGCACTGCGAAACGGACGCGCGCATTTATGCGCCCCGTTACGGGGGTGGCAAGCAAATTTCCGGCGATCACGGCCCGCGCGGATTCGCGGTGCGGCACCGCAGTCTCGCAGCTTCGGGATGGTCGGCGGCTCGGCCATACTGAACTTTTCCTTGCCGCTGTCGCGGCGTTCGCGCTAGCCTGCCACCGTCCTTCCTTAAACCCGGCTTATGTATCTTGGCGCAGCGTATCATCCCGAGCATTGGGTCTTTCCCTATGATGGCACCCAGGAAATCCCGGAAGACCGTTGGGAGGAGGACGCGCAAGGCATGGCCCACGCCGGACTGAACGTGGTGCGGATGGGCGAGTTCGCGTGGGGCTTGTGCGAGCGCGAGGAGGGCAAATACGACTTTGGCTGGCTCAACCGCGCGATGGATGTGATGCACAAGCACAACCTCCAGGTCGTGCTCGGCACGCCCACCGCGGCGCCCCCGTTGTGGCTGACGCAAAAGTATCCCGAGATCTTGCCGCTCGACGAGACCGGCCAGCCCAAGCGCGAGGGCACGCGCCGCGCCTACTGTATCAACAGCAACGTCTACTGGGACTTTTCGAAGAAGATCGTCACTCAACTCGCCAACACGCTGGGCAAGCATCCCGCGCTGATTGCGTGGCAGATCGACAACGGCATCGGACGACACGGCACGGAATACGCCTTCAACGCCGAGACGCGCCGAGACTGGATCGCGTGGCTACAGGCCAAATACGAGACCATCCCCAAACTCAACGAACGCATGGGGCTCACCTTCTGGGGGCAGGTCGTCAGCGACTGGACGCAGGTGCCGATGCCGATGAGCGCGCCCGCGCCGCACAATCCCGCGCTGGTGTGCGACTGGAGGCGGTTTTGCAGTGACTCCTGCGTGGCGTTTGTGCGCATGCAGCACGACCTGCTCAAGGGCGTCACACCGGACATTCCCACCACCACGACCTTCCGCGCGTGGGCGGCGAACTTCGACTACTTTGACATGGCCGAGGTCGTCGACTTCGTGAGCATGGACAGCAGCGCGACAAGCGCGGCAAGGGCCAGCGAAGTCGCGTGCAGCATCGACTTCCTCCGCTCGCTGAAGAAGACCGGCTCGACCGGTCCGGGTCGCGAGGAGGGGTTCTGGGTCATGGAGCAGAAGGCGGGACACGTCGCCTGGGCTGAAGTCAACTCGCTCGTCCGTCCAAACATCACGCGGCTGTTCACGTTCCAGGAAGTCGCGCGCGGCGCGAACGGCGTCTGCTATTTTTACTGGCGGCCGCCCCGCTTTGGGGCCGAGCGATTTTACGGCGGCGTGCTCACCCACGACGGCCGCGCGCAAAACCGCATGTTCGAGGAGATCACGAAGATCGGCGACGAGATGTCCACGCTCGGCGACTCGCTGCGCGGCACCCGATACGTGGCCGAAGTGGCCATCCTTTACAGCTATCCGAGCGAGTGGGCGCGCAACCAGCCGCTGCGACCGAACAAATTCTACAACCACCTCGAACACATCCAGCTCTTTCACAACGCGCTGCATGACCGCAACGTCGGCGTGGACTTCGCGCGCCCGACCGACGACCTGAGCCGCTACAAACTTGTCATCGCACCGGCGCTCCAGATGCTGGCCGGTGGCGAAGCCGACCTGCTCCGCGTCTACGTGCAGAACGGCGGCACGTTGCTCGCCACGTTCAACACCGGCTTGCTCAACGAAGACGGCCAGGTGCCCGTCACCGGCATTCCGACGGAACTCACTGACGTCTTCGGGCTTGAAATCTCCGAGTGGGACCCGCTGCCGCCGGGCGAGGAAAACCACCTGGCCTTCAAAGCCGGCTTTCAGACCTCGCACCTGCATCCCGCGCGCATTTGGTGCGACATCATCGAGCCGCAGGATTGCCAGGTGCTGGCGACCTACACGAAGGACTTCTACAACGGCAAGCCCGCGATGACCATGAACCAGTTCGGCGAGGGCAAGGCGGTCTACATCGGCACGATGAGCCACCCGCCGTTCTACATCGACCTCGTCAACTGGGCGCGCCAACTCTGCGGCATCACGCCGTTGCTGCGCGTGCCCGATCAGGTCGAGGTATCGCTGCGCGAGAAGGACAACCTGCGCCTCTATTTCCTGCTCAACCACAACAACTCCTCCATCCGCATCACCTTCCTCAAGCCGATGCATGACTTCATGACCGGCCAGAACCTTCCGAACAACTACGACATCCCGGCCCATGGCGTCCTCGTTCTCGACGAAGTCATCGAACCGCTCTGACCGGTCGCGCCCGCGTCCGCTCGCCCGCTCCGCCGAAACCCGGTCCGCGTATCCCGGCGCCCCGTCCGCCGCCCGCCGCCGCGTCCTTTCCCAGTGGCGGGGCGTCGATCTCGAGCCACTCGAATCCGCCCGCCGCGACACCGCCAAGTCCATCGCGTCCCTCGTGCCCCGGGTCGTCGCCGACCTCGGGCTCGAAGCGCGCCGCGCCGACGCCGAAATCGTTCGAGTGTGGAACGACCTCCTCGATCCGACGCTCACCGCCCACGCGCAGCCCGTGAATCTCGCGCGCGGCACACTCTTCGTCAGCGTCTCCACGAGCGTGTGGCTCGACACCATCGTCCGCTACCACCGGCGCGAAATCCTCGACCGACTTCAGCACGCGTTCGGCCGCGAGGTGGTCAAGAAAATCTCCTACCGGATTGGCTGACGCGATTCCGTGTCCCGGTGCGTTCCAATCTCCCGGGCGTAGCCCTCGCGGAACGTCGGGAACTTCAGTCGCCAGCCCGCAGACTTCAACTTCGCGTTCGACACGCGCTTGTGCGTCACGGCGCGCTTCCGGGGAACCCGTCCGGCTTCAGCCGCGGCGGGCGGCATCGCGCGGCCCAGCTCACCCGCGATCCATTCGAAAAACGCGCGCTCCGAAACCGGTGCGTCGTCCGCCACGTTGTAAACGCCGCCGGGTTGCGCGCGCTCCAGCGCCGTCATCACCGCGCCCGCGGCATCCTCGACGTGGACCATGTTGATGAACCGCGCCCCATCGCCCTCGATCCGAGCCTCGCCGCTCAGAAACTGCTTGAACAGGTGCCCACGTCCCGGCCCGTAAATGCCGGCCAGACGCAGCACCACCGCGGGAAACTTCCGGACGCGCCAGGCCTGCATCACCATCTGTTCGGCCTGCACCAGCACGCGGCCTGTCTCGCTCGTCGGTTCCGTCGCCGCCGACTCGTCCACCGTGGAGCCGTCCGACTGCGCATAAACGCTGGTGCTGCTCGTGAAGACAAACTTGCGCGGTGGCGCGTCGGCGAGCGCATCAAGCAAATGGCGCGTTCCGTCGAGAAACACCCGCCGATAGGCCTCCGCGTCGCCGCGCGACGAGGACACGGCGTCAACCACCCAGTCGAACGGCCCCGGCAGGCGCGCGAGGGCTGCTGGATTCGTGATGTCACCCGTGAGCGGCGTGACACCCGCCGCAGCGAGTCCGGCGGCGCCCTCCGCAGAGCGCCGCAGGCCGAACACCTCGTGCCCAAGTCGCGCGAGTTCCGCGCCGAGCGGGAAGCCCACATAGCCGCAGCCGACAATCAGCACACGCATCGCCGCGAGCATAGCAGACTCGCTCCCCGCCCTCCAACCGTGTAGCGTCAACCGCGAACGTCCATGCGTCCCACGCCATCCAATCCAGGCACTCGCGTGGTTGCCGTCCCCGAACTCCTTGCCCCCGCGGGTGACTGGGAATGTGCAAGGGCCGCGGTCGAGAACGGCGCCGATGCGATCTACTTCGGGCTCGAGCGGTTCAATGCCCGCATGCGCGCGAAGAACTTTACCGAGGCCGATCTTCCGCGGCTCATGGAGTTCCTGCACGTGCGCGGCGTGAAGGGCTTCGTGACTTTCAACACCCTTGTGTTCACGGATGAGCTTGGTGAGGCCGCACGATACGTTCGCGCCATCATCGCCGCGGGCGCGGACGCCGCCATCGTGCAGGATGTCGGCATTGCCCGGCTCATCCGCCGCATCTCGCCTGACTTTCCGATTCACGCCTCGACGCAAATGACCATCACGAGCGCCGCGGGCGTGGAATTCGCGCGCGAGCTCGGCTGCAACCTCGTCGTCCTGGCTCGCGAGTGCTCGATCGCCGAGATCGACCGGATTCAACCCGCAATCCGCCGCCCGCAATCCGCTATGCTCCTGGAGGTTTTCGTCCACGGCGCGCTCTGCGTTGCTTACAGCGGCCAGTGCCTCACGAGCGAGTCACTCGGCGGCCGCAGCGCGAACCGCGGCGAATGCGCCCAGGCGTGCCGCCTGCCTTACGAACTTGTCTCCGACGGGCGCGAAGTCCCGCTCGGCGACCGCCGCTATTTGCTCAGCCCGCAGGACCTCGCGGGGCTCGAAGTCCTGCCGCAACTCGCGCGCGCAGGCGTCGCTTCGCTCAAAATCGAGGGCCGGCTCAAATCGCCCGAATACGTCGCGAGCATCACCCGCGTTTACCGCGAGGCATTGGAAAACCTCAGATCGCGGATTGCGGGCTGCAAACCGGCGGACAGCGAACCCAATCGGTGCGTCAGTCCGCGATCCGCAATCCGCGATCCGCACTACGAAATGGAGATGACCTTCTCGCGCGGCCTCTTCACCGGCTGGCTCGGAGGGATCGACAACCAGCGACTCGTTCATGCGCGGTTCGGCAAGAAGCGCGGCGTGTTCCTCGGCCAGGTCAGTCGCGTCGACGGCGACCGCGTCCTGCTGCGCTTGGAGAATCCGCTCAAGGCCGGCGATGGCGTCGTCTTCGACGCGGGCCGCCCCGACGAACCGGAGCAGGGCGGGCGCGTCTTCGAAGTTCATGGCTCAAAGTTCAAGGCCGCGGCTTCGGAGTCCGCGCTCACGTTCCTGCACGGCGCGGTGGACTTCTCGAAAATCGCCCCCGGCGACCGCGTGTGGAAAACCGGCGACCCGGCTCTCGAGCGAGAGCTGCGGCAGACCTTCGAAGGCGACGCGCCGCGGTTCCAGCGACCGATTCACATGGAGGTTCACGGCCACGCGGGCGCCCCGCTGACGCTCATCACCCGCGACGAATCCGGCCATGTGGCGCACCTCGACTCCTCCAAGCCGTTGGCCCCCGCCGACCGCCAGCCACTCACCGACGAGCGACTCCGCGCACAACTCGGCCGTCTCGGCGGCACGCCGTTTCACCTCGGCGAGTTCACGAGCCAGATCGAGGGCGCGGTCATGCTTCCCGTCAGCGAACTCAACCGCCTCCGTCGGGAAGCCGTCGCCGAGTTGCAACGCCAGCGCGCGCAGCCCCGCCGGTGGACGGTCAATGAGTGCGGACTGCGGAATGTGGATTGCGGCATCCCGGTCCCGGCGCAGCCCGCCACTCCCGACCCGCAACCGGCAATCCGCAGTCCGCAGTTGATCCCCCTCGTCCGCACGATGCCGCAGCTCGACGCCGCCCTCGCATCCGGCGCGGCCACCATTTACTGCGAGCTCGAGGACGTGAAGAAATACCGCGACGCCGTCGCCCGCGTCCGAATCCACGCGCCCGTCGCCGCCTCTTCGCAATCCTCGATCTTCGTCGCTCCGCCGCGCATCACGAAACCCGGCGAAGAATGGATCCTCAATCTCGTCCGCTCCTCCGGGGCCGACGGCTACCTCGTCCGCAACTACGACCACCTGAACTTTTTCGCGGACTGCCGCCGCATCGGCGACTTTTCGCTGAACGTCGCGAACCCGATGACGGCGGAATACTTCATCCAGCGATTTGGGCTCGAACGGCTCACGGCGGGCTACGACCTGAACATCGCGCAACTCGAGGCGCTGCTTCGTGCCGCGCCCGCCGGGTGGTTCGAGGTCACCATCCACCAGCACATGCCCATGTTTCACATGGAGCACTGCGTGTTCTGCGCGTTCCTCTCGAAAGGGAAGGACTTTCGCGACTGCGGCCGCCCGTGCGACCACCACGACGTGCGCCTGCGCGACCGTGTCGGGATGGAGCATCCCCTCAAGGCCGACGCCGGCTGTCGCAACACCGTGTTCAACGCCCGCGCGCAAACCGGCGCAGAATTTGCAGCACGCCTGATCGAGCTCGGCGTCCGCCAGTTCCGGGTCGAGTTCGTGAACGAATCACCGGCCGAAGTGACGCGCACGCTCGCCCGCTACCAGTCGCTCCTGCGCGGCGAAATCACCGGGACTGAACTGTGGCGCGAATTGCGGCTGCACAACCAGCTTGGCGTGACCCGCGGGCAACTGGAAGGTGCGCGCCCTGAATCCCGTTAGCGCGTCGCGCTGTAGTGGAGCATCGTGCCGCCCGGAAACATCGAGCTTGACTCCTTTACTTTGCAATGCAAAGTGAACGCCATGGAACCGAACTGGGCCGAGGAGAACCTGCAGGTCATCCGCACGCTCATGGAACGCAGCGCGCTCTACCGTCGGGCGATGGCACCGGTGATGGCGTTCGCAGGCGCTACGGGAGCCGGGGCGGCCATCATCGCCGAGAAGGGCGCGGCGGCTCATCTCGGATTCGCGACGTATTGGATGCTTGTTTGCTTCGCGACGATCGGCGGAGCCCTTTTCCTCGTCCGACGCCAAGCCATGCGCGACGGCGAGCCGTTTTGGTCCTCACCCACTCGCCGCGTCGCGCAGGCTCTGTATCCGCCACTGTTCGTCGGCCTGGTGCTCGGCCTGGTCGTTCTCGCATCGCAGAGCCGGCCGGAGCCATGGCCGCTGCTCGCGATAGCTTGGGTGTTCCTTTATGGCCTTGCCCTCCATGCGGCCGGGTTCTTCATGGTGCGAGGAATCAAACTGCTCGGATGGATTTTCATCCTGAGTGCATCGGCGCTGAGCTTGGCGCGGCTGATCGTGCCCGACTTGGACAGGACATCATTCGCGAACGCGATCATGGGCGCTACTTTTGGCGGCTTGCACATTGCCTACGGCATCTACCTTTACTTCACCGAGAAGTCCCGGAATGCGCAGTGAACCCCGAACCGTTTCTCCAGCTCGACCGCGTCATCCACGAGAAGGGGCGGATGGCCATCATGTCGCTGCTCGCGGCCTCGCCGGAGTTGGCCTTCACCGAGCTGCGCGACGCGCTCCAGATGACCGACGGCAACCTCACCACGCACGTCCGCACGCTGCAGGAGGCCGGTTACGTCGCCGTCGCCAAGAGCTACCAGAACAACCGCCCGCTCACGACCGTCTCGCTCACCGCGCCGGGCGAGAAGGCGTTCGCCGGCTACATCAGCCTGCTGGAACAGATCGTTAAGCAGACGAAAGGAAAGTGACTCGTGAACTTTGAACAAAACTGCAACCGGCCGGTCTTTTGCTTTGTAATACAAAGTGAATGGCGCTTGCCGCGCCAGTCAGGCCCGCAACTCCCATGAAACTCCTCCGCGCCGAACATCTCGGCATGTGCTTCGGCGTTCGTGACGCCATCGCGCTTGCGCTCAAACACTCGCAGCACGCCCCGCTCACCATCCTGGGCGAGTTGGTCCACAACGAAACCGTCCTCGACGGCCTCCGGGCCCGCGGCGTGAGTGTCGAGTCCGACCTCGCGGCCGTCGCCACCTCCACGGTGATGATCACGGCGCACGGCGCGTCCGGGCGGCGGCTGGACCTCGTGCGCGGCCGCGGGCTGAACGTGGTGGAGGCCACATGCCCGCTCGTGCACGCTGCGCACCGCGGCGTGAAACAGCTCGTCGCCGATGGCTTCCATCCGGTCCTCATTGGCAAACGCGACCATGTGGAAGTGCGCGGGCTGACCGAGGACCTCGCCGCGTTCGACGTCGTGTTGACCGAGACGGACGTGGACGAACTGCGCGAGCGCCCGCGTTTCGGAGTGGCGGCGCAAACCACACAACCCATCGAGCGAGTGCGCGTGTTGGTCGAGCGCATCCGCGCGAAGTTCCCGCAGTCGGAAGTGCGCTTCATCGACACCGTGTGCCAGCCGACAAAGCAGCGGCAGCAGGCGGCCGTCGAGCTGGCGCGCCAGTGCGACGTGGTGGTGGTGATCGGGGGCGCGCACAGCAACAACACGCGCGAGTTGGTTGCGACAAGCGGGCGGCACTGCGCCCGTGTGCATCACGTGCAGGGGGCGGATGACCTGCGCGCCGGGTGGTTCTGCGCGGAGGACACCGTCGGCATCACCGCCGGCACGAGCACGCTGGACGGCACGATTGCCGCAGTCGAGGCGCGGCTTCATGCGATCGCGTTGCGATGCGCGGCGGAACGGCCGCCGTCCGAACTCTCTGAAATTCACGCGGCATGATTTCATGGGACTGACCCTCATCGTCATCGGCCTGCCGCTCATTGTGGCGTTGGTCGGCGTGTTGCTTGCGATTCCGAAGTCCACGCGGACAGCGGGATTCGTGCTGCTCGGTCTGGGAATCGCGGGCGTCGCGATGAGCGCCGTGGTCATCGCCGTGCTCTTGTCGGCCTCGAAGATGTGAGCGCCGCAACATGCCATGAACTCATCGCGTCTTCTCCAACTCGCCGCCTTGGTGCTGTCGCTTCCTGCAGCGGCAGTCTGCGGCGCGGGCGCGCTGCAAGTCGTCATTGGAGTTCACTGGGCGGCGGAGCTGGTTGGATGGCTTCAGGGCTTCACTTGGATGCGGCTGGTGTTTTCACACTGGATTGTGCTCGGCGGACCGATGCTGCTGGTCGCGAGGCACGCGCCGGCGGTCGTGCGGCTGAGTGCGGACGCAGTGAATGAGTATTAGGTCGTCGCATTCTCCGTGAAGCGACTCGCCCGGCACATCGTGCCGGTGCTGATCGGCTGCGCGCTGCTCGCGTTGCTGCTCGGGACCGCTTTTGCGGAGAACGTCCGCATCGTGCCGCGATGAACATGACTGCCATGCAAACCACGTCCCTTCCGTTCTCCCTGCGGCAGACGCCCGTGCTCCTGCGCTGCTTGAGGGCACTTCGCTGCTCGGCTCGCAGGTTTGCTGGGTGCTGCGCCCTTTCATCGGCCGGCCGCAGGACGCGGTCGAGTTCCTCGGCCCGGTGCCGTTCATGGGCAGCCTCCACGGCTCGCAAGCCGCGCATTGGGATCATGAACCAGAACGGCCACCCCTCACCCCATCGCTCTCCCCTCGTCGGACGAGGAGAGAGGGTGGCCGCAGGCCGGGTGAGGGGTGGTCGGGGCAAAGGTTCATGGGCAGTCTGTATGAGACGGTGTTCGAGGTGCTGCGCGAACTGATCTTCCGATGAACCGCACCCACTCAAACCGCACAAATCCGCGCTCAGTCGCGCGCCCTACGGCGTTGACCCGACTGTCCGCGGCGAACGCAAGCGCGCACTCTTCTCGACGATGAACCCGACCGTCGCACCGACCAACATCGTCACGCCGTCCCCGGAACTTCCCGCGCTGCTGCGCGGCGACCTGGCGCACGTGCGCCAGGGCGTCGAGCGCTGGGACCGCGCGCGAGTCGTGTCGTGGCTGGCGACGATTGTCGCGGGCAGCGCGCTGTTCGGCGCGGCGATGGGCTGGTGGCGCGACCCGTTGCAGGCGGGATACGCGGCGGTGAAATTCCCACTCATCATCCTGCTGACCACGCTGGGCAACGCGCTCATCAACGCGATGCTCGCGCCGCTCTTGGGCGTGAACATCAGCCTGCGCCAGTCGCTGCTCGCGGTGCTGATGAGTTTCGCCATCGCGTCGGCGATCCTCGGGGCGTTCGCGCCGCTGATGGCGTTTCTCGTCTGGAACACGCCGCCGCTCGATTCCGCCGAAGCCACGGCGACGGGCACGTATCGCTTCGTGCAACTCGCGTTCGTCGCGGTCATCGCGTTCGCAGGCGTGGCGGCAAACCTGCGCCTCCGTCAGTTGCTGGACCAACTCGGGGGCAGCGCCGCAGCCGCGCGCCGCGTGCTGTTCGCGTGGCTCGCAGTGAACCTCCTGCTCGGCAGCCAGCTCACGTGGATTTTCCGGCCGTTCATCGGCATTCCCGGCCGGCCCGTCGAGTTTCTCCGGCAGGACGCCTTCAGCGGCAACTTTTACGAAACGGTCCTGATCGCGATTCGGAAACTCCTTTCGATGGAATGAACCGCTCAACCAAACCAACCCCATGAACCCAACCAACCCGACTCCTCCGCCCATCGCCGCATCGTTGCCGCCGCAACTGCCACCCGCCGCACCGCCGCCGCACGGCAATGCGCCCGGTGACGAACCGGGAGAGCGTGAGCCCATCGGCGACCTGTTCGCCGCGGTCGAGGCCATCCTACGGCAGCCGAGGCGGGTGATGTTTCAGGTGACGAGGGAAGGGTCGCGTCCGCTCATCGCGGGGCTGCTGCTGATCGCGGTGTTGAGCGTGGCGGTGTATGGGCTGGTGGCCGGGACGTTCTCCGGCGGGGCGCAACTCTGGGCCGCGCCGATCAAGCTTGCGGCGGGGCTGGTGCTCACGGCGCTCATCTGTCTGCCGAGCCTCTACATTTTTGCGTGCCTGAGCGGATCGCAGGCGCGGCTGATGGAAGTGATCGGTCTGGTGGCAGGGATGCTCGCGCTGATGACGATGCTGCTGATCGGGTTCGCGCCGGTGGCGTGGGTGTTCTCGCAAAGCACCGAGTCAGTCGGCGCGATGGGCGCGCTGCACCTCATCTTCCTCCTCGTGGCGCTGTGTTTTGGCGTGCGGTTCCTCTGCTCGTCGTTCGAGCGGCACAGTCCCGAGTCCGAGAGTGGACCCATCGGCGTGTGGGTTGTCATCTTCCTGCTTGTTGCGCTGCAAATGACGACCGCGCTGCGGCCCATCGTCGGCACAGCGGAGACGTTTCTGCCGGCGGAGAAGAAGTTCTTCGCGAGCCACTGGTATTCTACAGTCGCGGACACGCCGGCGAAGACGCCGCGGGCGGAGGGGCGGCGGTAGCGTTTTGTCGAACAACTCGGTCACCACTTGAAAGAGACTCAATCATGGAAACTGCATTGCGATTCGCCGCTGCGGTGGGGTTTCTGATCCCCTTCATTCCTGGAGTGTGGCTGATCCGTTCGGGACTCTCCGCGCCGACGACTCAGGACATGGCGATTCCGATTGCGATCGGCGCGTTTCTGGCGGGCAATGCGGTGTTCGTGGGTGCGGTGCTTCTGTTCGCCGCCGAGAATCTTGGCGACGCGCGCGGCGGAAGTTCAGCGCGATGACTCACGAGCGACAACTCATCCGGCGAATCCGGTTCGCGACGGGCGTGTTCATCGGCGGACTCGTGGCGAGCGGGTTGACGGCGATCCCGCTGGAGACGGAACTTGCGCTCCTCGACCGGTGGATCGGCGGCGAATCGGGCTGGGTTCATCGCGTCGCGACTGCCTTGCACGAGACGAACACGAAGCATCCCTTCCTCGCCTACGGCACGGACTGGCTGGCGTTCGGGCACATGATCATTGCGCTGGCGTTTGTGTGGGCGTGGCGCGACCCGGTGCGCAACCGCTGGATGTTCGACTTCGGTCTGCTCGCGTGCGCGCTGGTAGTTCCGTGGGCGCTGGTGTCCGGCGAAGTGCGCGGCATCCCGATGGGCTGGCGCTTGATTGACTGTGGGTTTGGATTGCTCGGCGCGGTGCCCATGGGGTTATGCCGGAAGTGGGCGGCAATCGCGGTGGCTCGGGCAGCATGAGACTGGATCCTTGCCGAGGTTTGGTTTGTGTTCGAGGGGTGAATGTGCGGTGAATCCGCTCATGAAACGGCACGCATGCCCCGCGGTCGGTTGCGGTGCGCTGCTCTTTCTCTCGCTCGCGGGCGGCGACCACACGCACCGGCTCCGGTCTTTGCCGTGGCTCGAACTTTGGTGGCGGATGTTCATCGGGGGCTCCCTCAAGCCCACGGACAACCTGGTTGCGTCGGGCTGGCCTTTCCGGACGGCTTCCCGTTACGCGCCGAGCCGCAAATCGGCGACGCACTCGACGTGTTGCGTTTGCGGAAACATGTCGTGCGGAATGACACTTTGGAGCCGGTAGCGGCCGCCGTCGCAAAGCAGCTTCAAGTCGCGCGCGAGTGTCGCGGGATGGCACGACACGTAGAGCACTTGCCCCGGGCCGGCGCGGCGGATGCGGTGCAACGTCGCGGCCGGGCAGCCGGTGCGGGGCGGGTCCATCACGAGCGCCGTCGGCTCGCCCGGATGGCGCTGCAACAGGCCGCTCAAGTAATCCTCCGCGCAGCCCGGCACGAATCGCCCGTTCGTGACGTGCCGCGCCGCCTGATTCTGCTGCGCGGCCTTGATGGCGAGCGCGTCCACCTCCACGCCGACAAAGCTCTCAACGAGATTCGCGAGCTCGAGCGCGAAGAACCCGACGCCGCAATACGCATCCACAAGATGCCGTGCGCCGAAGTCCGCGACCCGTGCGCGCACCGTTTCGACAAGCTTGGGCAGGAGGAAGAAGTTGTTCTGAAAAAACGAATCGCGCGGCACGGCCCAGCGGTCCGGAGCAATGCGCAGCGTCACCTTGAGCCCGCCGCGGGGCGGCGGCTTGGCGCGCGCGAGCTTGAGCTGTTCATTGAGCGCCGGCTCGGCGATCGGACACTCCTCGATGTCGACGACGTGCTTGTCGTTCACGCCGAGGAAGCCGACCTGAAGCCGTTGTGCCGCGCCGTTCCACTGGCTGCGGACCATGATGCGGTTGCGATAGCCATAAGGCTGCGGACACGGGACGACCGGGGCGACGACGACCCGATCGAATCCGCCGACGCGCTGCAACAGGTCCGCGATCTGCCGGTGCTTGAACTCAAGCTGCGCGCCGTAGGCCACGTGTTGATACTGGCACCCGCCGCATTCGCCGAAGTATCGGCAACGCGGCTCGACGCGGTCGGGCGACGGCGTGGTCACGCGCACCAGTTTCGCGCGCGCGAACTTCTTCTTCACCTCGGTGACTTCAACCTCCACCTCGTCGCCGGGCACGACGAACGGCACAAACACGACGAATTCCCCGACGCGCCCGACGCCCTCGCCGCCAAAGGCGAGGTCCCGGATCGCGAGCGTCAGTCTCGATCCGGGAACGAGATCTGCGACGGGACGTTGGATCGAGTTGGGCATCGAACGGGAGTTCAGAACGATCGAAACGGGCCGGAAAGTCCGCGTTGACGAGCGACGCGACTTGACGGGTGTGGCCCCAAGCCGCCCGACCCCGGTGCCGATCCGCCCGGCGTCCGGCCCTCCGGGTTACTTCTTGGAGTGCTCTTGCTCGTAGTGCCTCTTGAGCAGGTCTTCGCCGAAGTCGCCGTCAAAGTCGCGCCACACCGCGTGGACGTGGTTGTTGTTGTTCTGCGTGTTGTCGTATTCGAGCAGGAAGGTCGGGCCCTGCACGCGGTAGTAATCGCCCTTGCCGGCGTCGAGCGGTCCCGCCCACGCGAAGTGCACCTTGTCCCAGCCGGCCTGGGCGATTTTGTCGAGGTCCCGCGAGGCGACGTCCGGCCGGACGCGCTGGGCGTATTCGCGCACGAGGGCCTGCAGGTTCGCGGTCTGCTCCTTCGTGAGCTTCGCGGCGGAAACGCCCGCGGGTGAGAGCGGCTTCACACGCTTGTCGGCCCCGGTGATGATGTCGCGCGGGGCGGTGTTGGTGAAGACGGCGGCGGCGCGCTGCGAGGCGTCGAGGGATTTCACGAGCGCGCGCGCGAGGTCTTCCTCGACCGCGAGCACGCGCAGCCCCTTGCGCGGGCCTTCGCGAACCTCGGCGGGGTTCGTGCCGAGGAAGTTCGGCGAGCCGACGACCTGGCCGTTGACGACGGTGAAGTTGAACGCGAGGTGATGTCCTTCCCAACGCCAGCCCCACGTGCCCTTGCTGCCCGGCGTCCCGAACACGGTCACGAAATAAAGCTCCGGATCGCGCGCCATCTTGCGGTTCGGCCCCTCGAGCTCGGCGAGAATCTGCTCGAGGCTCATGATGCTCGTGGCCTTGGAATAGCCGCGCTGGCTCAAGCTCGAACCGAGCAGTCCGTAGGCGAGGTGCCGTTGCGTCGGCGACATGTCCTTCAACGGAAGCCCCTTGCGCTCCTTTGGGATGAAGTGCCAGTTGAGGCGTTCCTCGTTCTTGAAGTCGAAGGCCGCCTTTGCCTTCGCCTCGGTGCCGAGCGCGGCGAGGAACGCGTTGGCGGCCGCGGCCATTTCCTCTCCCGGAGTCGCGGCGCGGGTTGGGGTGGCCAGCAGCGAGACTGCGGCGAAGGCAAGCAATGCGAGGCGGGGGCGGGTTGGCATGCGCGCAAGTCAATGCGAGCGGCGCGGAAAGGCAACTCGAAAAGCGACTCTTGCCTTGGAGGCGCTCCCGATGAAATCCTTCGACTCATGAAATCCGTGGTCATCGTGCCGCTCGTCGCCGCCTCGCTCCTCGCCTGCAAGAAGCCCGCATCCGAAGCCGGGCCCGCTCCGGCTCCCGCGGTCGCAGCTCCCCCGCAGTCCCCCGCGGCGCCCCCGACCGTGATATCGAAGCCCCCGGAGCCTGTCCCGCCGGGAAATCCTGGCGAGGAGCCCAGCCTCGCCGAGGTCAACCGCGCGTTGAATGCCTACATGCTGGGAATGATGAAGGAGCCCGCGACGTTGGAGGATCTCGTCAAGTCCGGCTACCTCAAGCGGCTCCCGCCGGCGCCGGCGGGAAAGAAGTTCGTTTTGAACGCGAAGAAGTCCGCCGTGCTCGTCGTGGACAAGTAGCCTTCGGCCGCTACTTCGACCACAGCGCGTTTGGATCACCTTTGGGCAAACCCCAACCGACGGCGCTTCCGCGGAGGGTCTCGGTGTGGCCGTCGAACTTCGCCACGTTGGCGTAGCGGTTGTGCCGGCTGATGATGCGGGTGCGGTCCGGATAGGTTCCCCAATACGGCGGGGTCGTGTTCGCCGGCGTCAGCCAAAAGTCCGCGCGCGCGTTCGGATTCGCCACGTCCTCCTTCCAGTTGTCCGAATTCGTGCTCGTCAGGCTTGCGGCGTCCGCCGTGGCGCAATCCGCCACGAAAATCGTGACGGGCGGACGAATCACATCCACCACGCGGAAGGGCGGCTGATACGAGACGTTCGCCGGCTGCACGTATTGGTAGGAAATCCCGACTTCCGGATAGCCCATGCCAATGCCGAGCGACGCCGCGGCACGGCCGGCGAACTGAAATGCGGCGCACTGCGAACCCTTGAACGTCGCGCCGGAGTAGGGGCGGAGCAGGTCCACCCATACCGTGAGCGTGTTGCCGCCGAGCGTGTTGGTGACGATGACAATCCCGTTGGGCATCAACGCGCCGCGGCCGGCGATCATGTTTGTGTCGAACATCTTCACGATCTTCTCGTCGTTGCTGTCCGAGTAGAGCGCGCTCGCGATCGCCATCTGGTGCATGTTGTTGATGCACGTCGCGCCCTTGCTCTTTTCCTTCGCCTTCGAAAGGGCCGGCAGCAGCAGCGCGGCGAGGATCGCAATGATGGCGATGACCACCAGGAGTTCGATCAGTGTGAAGGCCGCGACACGGGAACGCCCGGACGCTTCCGGCTCGCCCCGGGATGCAGCTCGTCGTTTCATCGCTTCGAGGGTTGTAGATACCCGACTCCGGGACGGCAGTCAAACTTCACGGCCACTCGCCCCGGGTCCTGTCGCCGATCGTCGAGGTGAGATGGGCGGACGAGGTCATTTCTTCCGTGCCGCCTTCATGAACGCATACAGGTCGGCGATCTCGCCGTCCTTCAATCCCGCCAGCAGGCCGCCGGGCATGATCGAGACGCGCGCGTCTCGCACGGACGCGATTTCCTCGCCGGTCAATCGCACGGTCGTGTCGGGGCCGGTCTGCACGAGCTTTGCGGTCGGCGAGTCGTAAACCATGAAGCCCGTGTGCGTCGCGCCGGATTTCGTCGTGACGAGCTTCGGCAGATACGCCGGTGAGATATCGCGGTTCGGGTCGAGGATCGCGATGAACAAGTCCTCGCGCGACAGCCGCGACGTGACGCCCGCGAGGTCCGGCCCGACGCGAGTCGAGCTGGCGTGGCAGCGATGACACGCGCGCTCCTCAAACAACCGCTGCCCGCGTGTCGCGTCTGCCGCGTCCCAGTTGATGCCCGGCAACCGTCTGAGAAATGACGCGACATCCTCGCCGCCGCCGAGCGCGGCGGACTCGCGCGGATAGGTCGCGGCGAACCACTCGAACACGGCGGCGTGTGCATTCAAGAAGTCGCCGCCCTCCGCAATGGTGAACGTCTGCGCCGCCCAGCCGCTGACGAGCGAGGTGAGCGCGTCGCGTGTCGCCTTCTCGCGCGGCTGCGAGCAGGCTCGGCGCAGCGCCGTCACCGCGGTCGCGATGTCCGATGGCGTCACCCGACCCGACACGCCCGCCAGCACACGCGCCGCGCGTTCGACAACCGCGGGTTGGAACGAGCCGAGCGCCGTCACGAACCGGTCGCGGTCGTCCGCCCGCGGCGCGCGCGCGAGCACGAGCGTGATGGCGTCGCGCAGATTCGCATGGCCCCACTGCGCGCGAAGCAGCGGCAACAGCTCGTCGTCCGGCAGCACGGCGAGAAACTCGATCAGCTCGGGCGTCCACTCCGTCGCCCGCGCGAGCTGTCGCGCCGCGGCGGGCTTGTCCGCGTCTGCGAGTCGCGCCGCGAGCACCGCGTGGTCGGCGAGGTCGAAATGGGGGGACGCCACGAGCGCGCTGCCGAGGGCCGGGTCGCGTTGAAACAGTCTCGTGACCATGTCCGCCACCCGCGACGGCCAGAAGCGGCTCGGTTCTTTCCGGTCCGTGCGCATCTTGTGTTGCAACGCCGCGACGGCGAACGCGGTCCGCTTCGTGAGGTCCGCCGTTCTCGCGCCCGGCAGCCGCGACGCGACCATCAGGAAGTGGATGTCGTCCTCGACCGGCGACCCATACGACCACTTGCTGACGACGCGCTCGACGAGACCGGGCACGTCCACGCCGACCATGCCGAGCACGCGGCCGAGTTCGCGGTCGAGCCGGCGGTCGCCGGTCGGGAAAGCGGGCGCGAGGCGTTCGGCCATTTCGCGCCGCAACGGCTCGGGGACGGCGTCGCTGTTTGCAGCGGCGAATCCGTCATGCGTGTCAGGCTTGTCCTGCATCAGCTTGAGGTCGCCGAGGGCGATTTGAAGCAGGCGAACCGCGTCGAGGCGCGCCGCAATGTCAGGGCTCCGCGTCGCGACGAAAAGGCAACCGTGAACGAATTGCTCCTGCCAGTCCTTCACATCGGCGCGATGCGGGCCGAACACCTTGAACATGCCGAGCCGCTGCTGGTCAGTGAGCCGTGCAGGCGGCGTTGTCGCGGCGACGCTGTCGAGTCCGGATCCGCGCGCGGCGAGCACGGCGGCCTGCCGCACACGACGGTCGTCGGACCCGAGGCCGCGATACCAGTCGGGAGTCACTGGCCTCTCATGAGCACCGGGCTTCAGCCCGGTGCGGGGCGTCGTGTCGGTGGGAAGCCGCTGAAGCGGCTTTGCTGCTTCGGCCGACCCTTCCACCCGGCTGAAGCCGGGTGCGAATGAGAGAATCGCCTCCCACGCCGCGCGGGCGATGCGCGGGTCGTCGCGTCGCGTCATCGAGGCGATGAACTCGCGTGACGCCGCGCTGTCCGCGCTGCGCGACACGGCCCACACGGCGCGCGCGGTGACTTCGGCGTCTTTGCCATCGGCGACTTGCGCCGCGAGCAGGGGCGTCACGCCACCAAACAACTCGACGAGCACTTCGAGCGCGCGGATGCGCTCGAGTTGCGGCTGCTTCGCATCGAGCGCGGCGTTCTCGAACGCTTCCTTGCCGAGGGTGCGAGCCTTCGGAATCCACTCCGTGCGCGACCAGCTTGCGAGCGGTTGCGCGGCTTGCAGAACTTCGCGCACCGGCGAACCAGCTTTCGGCGTGGGCGGAAGTTTGCCCGTGTATCGGACCCGGAACACGCTGCCGACCGTGCCGCGCCCGCCGATGCTCACGAGCAGGTCGCCGTTCGGCGCGACGCACAAGTCGGTCGGCGCGAAGCCGACATCCCCCGCGGTCTCCATGAAGATTTCCATCTTGGTTTCGTAGGTCGAGCCGTGCCGCGCAAGCGGGAAGAAGTAGATGCGGCCGTAGGTCCAGCAGATGGCGAAGAGGCCCTCGTGATAGGGGGCGGGAAAGGCACGGTGGCGATAGACGGTCACGCCGGTGGGCGAGCCGCGGCCGACTTCCCACAGCCGGTCGGTGTTGTCGAACCACGCCTCGGGACGGTTCCAGGCGTGCGACCAGCCCCGCAGGATCCAGCCGTGATGCGCGCCCGTCGCGATGTCGAACATGCGCGAACCGGAATACCACGGCAGATGGTGGTCGCGCTCGCCGTCGGCGTCGTAGGTGAACACGGCGCCGTGCGCGTTGAAGTCGAGGTCGTAGGGATTGCGGAAGCCGTGCGCGACGACTTCGCAGCCCTTGCCGTCGGGCGGTATGCGGACGAGCGCGCCGGCGTTGGGTTGCTTCACGGGCGAACCGGGCAGCGATGCGTGCGTATTTGTGATGCCGGTGTCATTGCCGCCGATCATGTAGAACCAGCCGTCGGGGCCCTTCACGATGCCGTTGGCGGAATGTTCGCCGTCGCGTTCGGTGCGGATGAACAGCGCCGAGTCGCCGTCGGCAACGCCGTCGCCGTCGCGGTCGAACCAGCGCCGCACGCCGTTGTCGCCGTCGCAGATGAGGTCGTGCCCGTCGAAATACATCCCGTGCGCGCCGCTCTTCGGGCCGTTCAGGAACACGGTCGCCTTGTCCGCGCGGCCATCGCCGTCGGTGTCGTGAAGCACCTTGATCCAGTCCTTGCTCGCGACGACGACGCGGCCCTTCGAGTCGAGCGTCATCGAGAAGATGTCGTGCGCAAGCTCGTCGCCAGCGAAGCGCGAGACTTCAAAACCTTCGGGCACGCGGAAGCCCTGGCTCACCGCGGCGCGCGATGCGAGTGCGGTGAATGTGAGAGCGAGCGACGCAGCGAGGACCAGGCGGCGGACGGGAAT
>VHCN01000044.1 GCA_016871675.1 Verrucomicrobiota bacterium | reverse complement strand
CGGCACGGGAAACATTTGCCGCAGCTTTCGTGGGCGAAGAATTCCATCGCGTCGTGCGCGGCGGCGACCATGCCGCGACTGTCGTCGAACACGATGATGCCGCCCGCACCGAGGAACGAGCCTTTGCCGCGGATGCCCGGCTCATCGAGCGTGCAATCGAGCGCGTCGCCGGCGAGAAAGCCGCCGCTCAGGCCGGCCATCGTCACGGCTTGAATGGTGCGTCCGGCGGGCGGACCGCCGGCCCAATCGTGAAGCAGCGTTTTCAACGGCAGGCCGATGGGCACTTCGTAGTTGCCGGGGCGCTGGATGTCGCCGGAGAGGCTGATGAGCTTGGTGCCCGCGTGGCCGTTGCGGCCGAGTCCGCGATACCACGCGGCGCCTTTGCGCACGATGGGCGGCACGGACGCGAGCGTCTCGACGTTGTTGACGGCGGTGGGGAGGTTCTCGAAGCCGTGCGTGACGGGGAACGGCGGCTTGTTGCGCGGGAAGGGATGTTTGCCTTCGAGGCTGTTGAGCAAGGAACCTTCTTCGCCGCAGATGTAAGCGCCCGCGCCGCGCCGCAGATGAATTTTGAAAGTGAAGTTGCTGCCGGGGATTTTTTCTCCGAGCAGACCGGCCTTCTCAGCCTCGGCAAGGGCGCGCTCCAGGATGCGGAATGTCGCCGGATATTCGTAGCGCAGGTAGATGAAGCCGCGCGGCGCGCCGGTGGCGAAGCCCGCGAGCGCCATGCCTTCGAGCACGGCGTGCGGGTCGTAGTCCATGATCGCGCGGTCCTTGAAGCAGCCCGGCTCGCCCTCGTCGGCGTTGCACACAATGCTCTTGGGCTGGCCGGGCGCGTCGGCGACGGCCTTCCACTTCACGCCCGTCGGGAAACCCGCGCCACCGCGTCCGGCGAGCTTGCTCTCGGTGACGACGGCGAGCAGTTGCGCGGGCGGCATTTCGCGCACGGCCTTGGCGAGCGCTTCGTAGCCGCCGGTGCGCCGATAGCCGTCGAGCGTCGCGCGGCCCGGCTCCCGGATTTTTTCAAAGATGCACTCCTCGCAACCGCCCGGGTTCGGCGCGGGCAAGGGCGTGGGCTTCGCGGCAAGGCTCGCAGCAGACAAGCCGACCAGTTGGTCGTGACCGCGCAGCACGGGAACGGGTTCGTCGCACCGGCCGGCGCACGGCATCGCAGCCGCGCCTTGGGACTTCAACGCTTCGAGCAACTCGCGACCGCCCCGCAGGCAGCAGACGTTGCCGGTGCAGACGCGAGGCTTGTTCAAGCCGCCGGGTTCGCGTGAGAAGTGATGATAGAACGTGACCGTGCCGAAGAGGTCGGCGAGCGGAATCTTCAGCGCCCCGGACACGGCGCGAAGTGCTTCCTCGGACAGGTAGCCGTCGCGGTCGTGGAAGGCGTGGAGGACCGCAAGCAATGGCGCGGGTTCGTGGCGCCAGCGGGCGAGGATTTCGGAGTTCGAGGGTGCCGCGGCGCCGGTCACTTGTCCTCCGGATTGATGAACTTGAACACGCAGGCTGCAGCCGCGCCGCCGGCGAAGTCGGCGACGAGGTGAATCCAGACCTTGGAGGACTCGATGAGGCCCATGACGGTCGCGCCGACGGCCACCGCCGGGTTGAACGCGCCGCCCGAGATGTTGCCGACGGCGAACGCGCCGGTCATCACGGTCATGCCGATGGCGAGGCCGTAGAAGGAGTTGCCGGACGTGCCCTTCGCTGTGGCGACGTTGAGCACGACGTAGGCGAGCGCAAAGGTGAAGAGGAATTCCGCGAGGAAGGCCGGGCCAGCTTTGGGATTCACCGCCTTGCTGGCCGTCTCCAATTCCTCCGCGAGCGCGCCCGCGGTGAGAAACTTCACCGCCGCAGCCGCCGCGCAAGCCGCCACGACCTGGGCTACCATGTAAGGAATGACGTCTTTGGTGTCGCACCGGCCGCGCAGCCAGACGGCCAGCGTGACGGCCGGGTTATAGTGCGCACCGGAGACGTGGCCGCCGGCGAAGATCATGACCATGAGCGCGGCGCCGATGGCGAGCGGCGGCATCGACGCGCCGCCGATGACGCTGCACCCGATGGTCAGCACGAGGAAAAAGGTCCCGATGAATTCCGTGAGGTATTTGTTCATGGTGGTTGGGTTGTTGACGAAGCTACCGTCCATTGTGGCGAGAGGCATTGAAACTTCAAGAGCGGACGCGGTTTTGCTGGCGAACCTGAAGGCAGCGCGGCAGGCTTGCGGCGTGAGCCTCGAAGTGCTGTTTCCAACCTTCATCCACGTCGCACCGCTCGCGCGCTCGGGCTTGGCGCGGCTCAATGCAGCCCTGCTCAAGGAATGCCGGCAACTCCGCGGGTTCGACCGCGAGGGCGCGCGCTGGTCCAGGCAGAATTATCCCGGCGGCTACACGAGCTACGGTTCGATGGACAAGCTGCACAAGTTTTCATCCACGTTCGGCGAGCTGGAGCGGCGCATTGACCGGCACGTGCGGGCGTTCGCGCGCGCGCTGGACTTCGACCTCACGGGCCGAAAGCTCGTGATGACCGACTGCTGGGTGAACATCATGCCGCGCCAGACGGCGCACAGCCTGCATCTGCATCCGCTCTCGACGATCAGCGGCACCTGGTACGTGCGCGTGCCGCGCGGCTCGCCGGGGCTGCGCTTCGAGGACCCGCGGTTGAGCCGCTTCATGGCCGCGCCGCCGCGCCAGGCGGACTGCCGTCGCGAGAACCTGCCGCACGTCGTCATCCCGGCCAAGGCGGGCAACGTCATCCTGTTCGAGAGCTGGCTGCGCCACGAGGTTCCCGCCAATCCCGTGAACGGCGAGCGCGTGAGCGTGAGCTTCAACTACAACTGGTTTTGATGAGACGGCCCGGCGAAGCCAAGGCGCGCGTGACGCGCATGAAGTCCGGCGGCGCGCCGGAGCGCCGCGCCGATTCGCTGGCGGTCGAGGAGCCGCTGGAAATCCGCGTGGACACGCGGCCGGTGAGCGTGACGATGCGCACGCCGGGCCACGATGACGAACTGGCCGCGGGCTTCCTCCTCACCGAGGGGCTGCTGTCGAGGCGCTCCGACCTCGCGCGCATCGAACCGTATGGCCGGAACGAATCGGGCAACGTGCTCAACGTGTTCCTCGCGCCGGACGTGTCCGTGGACTTCGCGCAACTCACGCGGCACGTGTTCGCGTCGAGCAGTTGCGGCTTGTGCGGCAAGGCGACCATCGAGGCGGTGCGGCAGCGCTTCAAGCCGGTGCGGTCGCGCGTGAAGGTGCGGCTCGGCACGGTGCTCGGGCTGCCCGCGACGATGCGCGCGCAGCAAGACACCTTCGCGAAGACCGGCGGGTTGCACGCGGCGGCCGTGTTCGACGCGGAAGGGAATCTCGTCGTGTTGCGCGAGGACGTGGGGCGTCACAACGCGGTGGACAAGGCGCTCGGGTCCGGCTTCCTCAACGGCCTGCTGCCATTCGACCGCCACGTGCTGATGGTGAGCGGGCGCGCGTCGTTCGAGATTTTGCAGAAGGCGCTGGCGGCGCGCGTGCCGATCATCGCGGCGGTTTCCGCGCCGTCGAGCCTTGCGGTGGAGTTCGCGCGCGCAAACGGGCAGACGCTGGTGGGTTTCGTGCGCGGAGAGACGCTCAACTGCTACACGCACGCGGCGCGGATCGGGTGAGCGGGCGCGTCACTTGCCGGCGAGCTTGGCCTGTCGGCGAGTGGGATCGATGACATAGCGCTTGCCCGGCGGGGGCACGGGAGGTTTGTCGAGGAACTTGCCGCGGACCAATTCGCTGATGTCCTTTGGCACAGTGCCATTGGCCGAGAAGTAGTCGCCGATGGCGATGTTGAGTGCCTCGATGCCGGGATCGTTTCGCGGACCATCATCGGGCGCGGGCGCGGGCGCGGGCGCGGCGGGCGTGGCGGCGGCTGGGGCGGGCGCGGGCGCCGCCGGGGTGCGGGGCGAAACCTGCGGCGCGACCACGGCCGGCGGGGCGGGCTTGTCGTTGCAACCGGCGTGGAGCATCAGCCCGGCAGCCGCGAGCCCGGCGATCGGGCCGTGAAGCTTCATGGCTGTTTGCCGCCGAAGCTGCGGAACATTTTCGCGCCGACCTTCATCATGTTCATCTGCATCTCGCGCTGGTTTTTCTGGTGCTCGGCGAAGGGCACGAGCTGCTCGGCGGTGAGGATCTGGCGGGCGCGAAGGAGCGTGAGCTGGTCGAGTTGCTCCTGTTCCTGCGCGAAGGTGGCGAGCCGCTCGTCGGTGAGCAACTCGCCGAAATTCTGCGGCGGCTGCCGCTGGATATCATAGAAGTCGGTGGTGAACTTGAAGCGCTGGCGCTCATCGTAGAGCGCCTGCGTGAGTTGCTGTTCCTGCGCGGGGCTCATCGCGGCGGTCGAGGGGAGCTGCTGCTTGAAACCGTTCATCGCCAGCCGCTCGATCTGGCTCTTCTCGAAGAATTCAAGCCGCTGGTATTCCTGATCGCCGAGGAGCTGGCGAATCTGCGCGTTGTAGGCGTCGGTTTGCTCCTTCATTTGGTCGGTGAGTTCCTTTCGCTTCTCGGGCGTCATGTCCGGCATCAGGAAGTTCAAGCCCATCTCGGACGCGACGCCGAGCTTGGCCTTGAGCAATTCCTTGAGTTTTTCGGACTGCTCGGGCGGGAGGTTCATCTGCTTGAGAAGCGGCCCGTAGGTCATGTCCATGGCCGGCCCGCGGGAGGCCTTCTGCTGGCTGCGGATCATGTCGCGCATCTCGGGGTCGTTGAGCATCTCGCCGAGGAGCGCGAGCCCTTTCTTCTTCGCGGAATCCTGCGGTGGTGTGGCCGACGGCGGCGCGGACGGCGCGGACGGCGCGGACGGCGCGGACGGCGCGGACGTGGAGGGGCTTCGGTCGGTTTGACCGCCGCGGATGGTGCTGTTGGCGGCCTCGATCTCGGCGCGCGCGAGGCGGGAGGAGAGTTCCTTCAGGCCCTTCTCGATGTCAGCCGCGCGCTGGGCGGCATCCTTCACGTCCTTCTCGGCCCGCTCGGCGATGGCCTGGGAACGGGCGGACTGCTGAAGTTCGCGAACGTAAAGCCCACCGAAGAGGACCGTGGTGGCGAGAAAGATGACCAGTATCGTTGCTTTCATGATTTTTGAGCTGCCGAATTGGAGCGCAGCGTAGCAGCGGCGCGGTCTGGTTCAAGGTAAAAGTGGCCAGACATTTCGCAGCAAGCCGAAGACGAGCACCGCGCCGACGAACACCAGCACGCCCGCAGTGCGGTCGAACGGGCCGCGCCAATTCCGCCCGCGGTGCCGCGCCGCCTCCGCCGCGAGCCACCATGCGATCACCGGCGCGACGAGGAAGAGCAGCGGGTTCAGCGCGAACGCCGCGCGGATGTTCCCGTGCAGGAGCTGGTGCGTCGCCCGCAAGCCGCCGCAGCCGGGACAATCGAGCCCCGTGAGTTTCTTCAGCGTGCATTGCGGATACAGGCTGTGCTTCGCGGGATCGTAGAAGAACAGCATCGTCACGGCGAACGCGAGCGCGAGCGCCACCACGAGCGCGGCGAAGCGCGGCGCGCGGCTTCCGAAGCCCGGCGCACGAATGACGGGCGGGACAGGATCGGCGTTCACGGCGCAAATGCAGCCCGCACGCCGGGGCGTGTCAAGACGATCATCCCCCACAGGCCGCTGAGCACGCCGAGGCAGCAGCAGCAACCGGTGCACGGCACCACCAGCGCGATCGCGCCCGTGAGGCACCAACCCCACCGCCGGAGCTGCAGCATGTTGGCCGCCGCGAAGACCGAGAGTCCATACAGCGCGATGTTCACCACCAGGAACGGAATCTGAATCAGCATCCCCAACGCCGCGCCGCGGCCGAACCACGGCGGGTGCTCGAACGGCATCAGGTTGAACACCGAAACGTTCACGATCCCCAAAAGCTCCAGCGCGAGCCCGCACGCGGCGACGATCATCATGAAGACTGCCGGCGCCCGCAGTTGCTCGATCGCCGCGGCGCGCGCGCCGGGAGCAACGGCCAATTGAGGCTGTGGAGAAGGCCGTGGCGAAGGCTGGTCGGGAGTTGGGGCGGGCTGTGGAAGGTGCGGTGGTTGCGCCGCGGCGGGTTTCGCGCCGTATCGGGCCTCAAGCGGGGCGGCAAACTCCGGGACGTCGCCGAGCGGCTTCCACGCGTCCGCGCCGGCGGCGCGCACGCGCGTGAGCGCATTCGCGCGCCCCTCGGCGATCCACTGAGCGAGAACCTCCGGCGCGACAGGCCCGTATTCCTGTCCGTCGGCTCCGATAATGCTGAACATGGCGGGTGGCGGTTCGCGCGGGCGTAACTCAGTGGCGCGATTGCGCCTCCGATGTTGACCCGCGACGGGCCGGGAAGTTACGGGAAACTCCGGCCGCCGCGCGGCGCGTCACAACGAGTGGCCGGGAATGTTGCATCGCGGCTCGTCGCCGACGTTCCGGCCCGCTGTGTAGCTGCCGCCGGACTTCGCCGGCGCGGCCGCCGCGTGCGCTGGCAGGGGCGGCATCGGAGGCGGCAGGTTTGCGGGCACCACCACGCCGGGCGCGGTGTCTAGCCGGGTCCAGCCGGGCGCGCCCTCCCACCACGCGAGATCGCCGGGCAGAAATCGCCCGCTGGCGATGCCGCCGTTTACCTCGACGAGGCTGAACTGTCCAAGCTGCTGGTTGTTCCGCGCGATGTGGATGTTCATGGCGATCCGTGGTTCGGTGCCGCGACCATGGGGAGGCCCGCGAGAGCTTGTCAACGCCGCCGCATCCCGCGCCACTCAAAGGCACGCTCGAACGCAGCGCACCAGTTCCTCATCTTGGCGCGGAAACACCGTGCGCACGTCGAGCTTGAACTTGTTCCCTCCCACGTAGCCGATCACCGGCGGTGAACCGGCGCGCAGCTTCGCCGCGAAGTCCGCCAGCGCTCTGCCCTGCGGCAGCAGGTCCACCGTCACCGATTCGATCACCGCCTGCGGCAGCGTGCCGCCGCCGACCTGCGCTTTGCCCGCGCCGACAGTCGCTTTGACCGGCAGCCCAGCAAGCGCGGCGCAAATTTTCTCAGCTCGACCACGAAGTTCCTCCGGCGTCGCACGCAGCATCGAGTGAATCGGCGCCGCAAGGCTCGAGGACGATGTTGCGTGCAAATACTCATCCACCACCGTTTGCAGCG
Organism: Verrucomicrobiota bacterium; assembly: GCA_016871675.1. NCBI lineage: Bacteria > Pseudomonadati > Verrucomicrobiota > Verrucomicrobiota bacterium. The sequence continues at coordinate 21,282 of VHCN01000044.1, read as the reverse complement.
TGGCGAGGATGAGCTTGTCGCACCGCAGCGCGCGGAAGAACGGCTCGCGCTTGCACGCGGCCACGAGCTTCGCCCTGCCCGCGATGATGCCCGCCTGCGGGCCGCCAAGCAGCTTGTCGCCGCTGAAGCACACGAGTTCCACGCCACGCCGCAGCACTTCCCCCGGCGTCGGCTCGTGGTGCGCGAGGCCGAGCGCCTTCTCCGTCTCGATGACCGCGCCGCTGCCGAGGTCCTCCACAAATGGCACGCGCTTCTTCTTCGCCAGGGCGGAAATCTCTTCCGTCGTCGGCGACTCGACGAAGCCACCCATGAAGAAGTTGCTGCGATGAACTTTCAGGATGAGCGCGGTCTGCTTGCCGATGGCGCGCCCGTAGTCGCGCAGCGTGGTCTTGTTCGTCGTGCCGACTTCGCGCAGCGTCGCGCCGCTCGTTTCCAAAATGTCCGGGATGCGGAAGCCGCCGCCAATCTGCACCAGTTCGCCGCGCGAGATGATGACCTCCTTGCGTGCGCCCGCGGTGCAGTGCCGCAGGATGAGCACGAGCGCCGCAGCGCAGTTGTTCACGACGGTCGCCGCCTCCGCGCCGCAGAGCAGCGCGAGGTTGTGTTCGAGGTAGCTGGCGCGGCCGCCGCGCTCGCCGGTGACGGGGTCGTATTCGAGGTTGTTGTAGTTCGCGCCGATGCTCGCGAGGGTCGCCACCGCTGCGTCGCTCAACGGCGAGCGGCCGAGGTTCGTGTGAATGACCACGCCCGTGCCGTTGATGACCGGCTGGATTCTGGAGCGGCGAAGTTTGTCCAGCGCGGTGCGAATGCCCGCGAGAACGGCGTCGAATTCGGGAACTTCTCCCGCCTCGCGCAGCGCTGCCAGCTCGCGTCGAACCACCGGGAGCACGGCGGGCCGCGGCAAGTCGAGCGGGCCGAGCGATTGAAGCACTTTCTCGACCGCGGGGATGTTGCGCAGTTTCGGTTGACTCACGGCTTGACTCGTATGTTCGGTTGCTTCGCGCGAGTGATTTGCCCGATGACGGCGGCGCAAGGCGTCTTGCGGCCGGCCAGCACGCGCAGCACGGCGTCGAGGTTCTTTGGTGCGACACAGAGGAGAAGGCCGCCGCTGGTTTGCGCGTCGGCGAGCAGGAACCGCTGCGCGTCGCTCACGGCGCCTGCCCAGTCGGTGAATTCTTCCGCGGTCTTCAAGTTCTGCCGCGTGCCGCCCGGGATGCAGTCCTGCGCGATGAGATTCCAGACTTCGCGGCCGAGGACGGGCACGACGCCGGCGCCGAGTTCCGCGCCGACGCCGCTGGATTTGCACATCGAGCCGAGGTGGCCGAGCAGGCCGAAGCCCGTCACGTCCGTGCCCGCGCGGACGAGTCCGCGCTCGGCGAGTTCGGCGCCGGGCGTGTTGAGCGCGGACATGGAGCGGATGGCGGCCTTCGCGAGCGCGGGCGGGCAGATGTCGCGCTTGATGGCGGTGGTGATGATGCCGGTGCCGAGCGGTTTGGTGAGCACGAGCAGGTCGCCCGGCCGCGCGGCGGAGTTTGCGATGATGCGCCTGGGGTGAACGACGCCGGTGACGGAGAGGCCGTAAACGGGTTCGGGATTGCGAATGGTGTGGCCGCCGACGAGCGCGCACCGGGCTTCGCGGACCTTCGCCGCGCCGCCGCGAAGAATGTTCGCGATGATGGCTGGTGTCACGACATCGGTCGGCACGCCCATGATGTTCATCGCCGTGAGCGGACGCCCACCCATCGCATAGACGTCGGAGAGCGAGTTCGTGGCGGCGATCTGGCCGTAAACGACCGGGTCATCCACGATGGGCGTGAAAAAATCCACCGTCTGCACGAGCGCGACGTCGCGGCTGACTTGATACACGCCGGCGTCGTCGGCGGTGTCGGAGCCGACAAGCAGGCGCGGGTCGCGCGGCGGTTTGGGGAGCTGGCGCAACACTTGCGACAGGGCCGACTGGCTGAGCTTGGCGGCTCAACCGGCGCAGCTCGACAGCGAGGTGAGCTTCAAGATTTGTTCACGACTCATGGAAACGGCGGGGTGCGGAACGGCAGGCAGGCGCGGGGTGACTCATCCCGTCAGCCGTCCGGATTCGAGATTCCGCGACGGAAAGTGGCGGAGAGGGAGCGAATCGAACACTCCTCGGCCTGCAAGGCAAACCGACGGCGGTTTTGAAGACCGCGGGGGCCACCAGGCACCCATCACTCTCCGGATTGAAATGCCCGCCGTCTTCGTCCGCGCCTCGGTTCGATCATCGATCGGTATCGAGGACGACGCGCCGCGGACGCGCAAACCCGTTCCCCCGGCGCTACCGCTTCGCCCGGACCGCCTGCACGATGGCGTCGGGCTCGGGGAACTTCCCCGTCTTGAGCTTCGAGTAGATGTTCTTGCCATTGACGCTGACCTCAAAGGCGCCGCCGCCCGACGGGACAAGCGTGAGCGCGCGGATGTCCTGTTTGAGCCGCATGAGTTTCTCCGCCAGACCGACGGCGTGCGGTTCGTAGTTTCACATGCTGCAATACTCGATGGTGATGTCCAAGGGCATGGTTTGGTTGCACGGACAGTAGGGTCGTAAAAGCGAAGCGTCAAGCGGGCGGCCACGAGGCCCAATTTGTCTTGTCCAAATTTGTCTTTGAAATCTGCGCACGCGACCCGCACCATCCGCGCTCTGTTTGAACAGGTGGTGCCGTCCGCCCTGCGGGCGGCGAAGGTTCGCGGCGCGAATCCTCCCTCCACCTCGAGTCACGAATGAAACGCACGCACCATTGCAACGAGCTCCGGCCCGCGCACATCGGGCAGACGGTCACGCTCACCGGCTGGGTCCACAGCCGCCGCGACCTCGGCGGCGTCATCTTCATTGATGTCCGCGACCGCGAGGGCCGCACGCAGGCGGTCTTCGATCCGTCGGACTTGACGAAGGAACTTTTCGCCTCGGCCGAAGGCTTGCGCAGCGAGAGCGTCGTGCAGGTCACGGGCAAGGTGCGCCAGCGGCCCGCGGGCACCGACAACTCGAAGATTTCCACCGGCGAAGTCGAGGTGCTCGCACGCGAACTCACCGTGCTCAACCAGGCCGGGGTGCTGCCGTTCCCGATCGATGACCCGGAGCAGGCCGCGAAGGTGAACGAGGAGTTGCGCCTCAAGCATCGTTACCTCGACCTGCGCCGTCCCGAGATGGCGCGCCACCTGAAGCTCCGCAGCAAGGCCGCCACGGCCACGCGCGTGTTCATGGACGAGCAGGGCTTCCTCGAAGTCGAGACGCCGATCCTCTTCAAGTCGACGCCCGAGGGCGCGCGCGAGTTCCTCGTGCCGAACCGCCGCGAGGCCGGCACGTTCTACGCGCTGCCGCAGTCGCCGCAGCAGTTCAAGCAGATCCTCATGGTCGCGGGCGTCGAGCGCTACTACCAGCTCGCGCGGTGCTTCCGCGACGAGGACCAGCGCGCGGACCGCCAGCTCGAGTTCACTCAGGTGGACATCGAGATGAGCTTCATCGAGCGCGAGGATTTGTATGCGCTTGTCGAAGGACTGCTCGCGCGGGTGTGGAAAACCGCGCTCGGCTTGGACGTGCCGGTGCCGTTCAAGCGGCTCACGTATCAGGACGCGCTCAACCGCTTCGGCATCGACAAACCCGACACGCGCATCGGCATGGAGCTGGCGGACTTCACGGAGGAGTTCCGCGCGAGCACGTTCAAGGTCTTCAGCGGCACCGTCGCGACCGGCGGCGTGGTGAAGGCGCTCAACGCGAAGGGACTCGCCTGTGCCACGCAGGGACAGATCGAGACGATGACCGAGACCGCGAAAAGCTTCGGCGCAAAGGGCCTCGCGTTCATCAAGGTCGAGAAGGGGGCCGACGGTGCCACCGTCGAATGGAAATCGCCCATTGTGAAATTCTTCAGCCAGTCCGAGAAGGACGCGCTGACGAGGAAACTCGAGATCGAGGAAGGCGACTTGATCCTGTTCGCCGCCGGTCAATGGCTCAACGCCTGTGAAATCCTCGGCAGGATTCGCCTCTACTGCGCCGAGGTGCTCAAGGCGGCGGGCAAGCTCGTGATTCCCGCGGACCGCTTTGACTTCCTGTGGGTGGTGGACTTCCCGCTGCTGAGCTTCGACAAGGAGCAGAACCGCTGGTATTCGAGCCACCACCCGTTCACCGCGCCCGTGGCAGAGGACATCCCGCTGCTCAAGAGCGACCCGAAGAAAGTGCGCGGGCAGCATTACGACATCGTCGTCAACGGCGTCGAACTCGGCGGCGGGAGCATCCGCATCCACCAACCCGACGTGCAGAAGACGGTGTTCGAGGAGGTGCTGCAAATCCCGCCCGAGGAAACGCAACTGCGCTTCGGCTACATGCTCGACGCCTTCCAGTATGGCGCGCCGCCGCACGGAGGCATCGCGCTCGGCTTCGACCGGCTTATCGCGATCCTTTGCGGCACGCCGAGCATCCGCGACGTGATCGCCTTCCCAAAGACCGCGAAGGGCGCCTGCCTCATGACCGACTCGCCGAGCGTCGTGAGCGCACGCCAGTTGCGCGACCTGCACATCGACGTGAAGGGACCCAAGAAGGAGTAACCGTCCGCCGCCATGACCGACACCGCGTCACCTCGGAGATCAAACGGGAGACCGACGCGGGCCGGGGTTCGCGCGTTGCGGACGATCGGGCTTGCCTACGCTGTTCTGTGCATCGGCGGATGCGCCTGGCAGCGGAAGTTGATCTACTTTCCAACCACGTTCGCGCCTGAGCGAGCCGATGCCATCGCGGCCAAGCGCGGATTTGTTCCGTGGAAGAACGTGTCGGGCGAGATCATCGGCTGGCAACTTCCAGCGAGACGTGCCGCGACCGGCGCGGTGCTGATCGTGCACGGCAACGCCGGAAGCGCGGTGGAACGCGGCTACATCGCCAGACCCATTCACGAGGCGGCGGCGGTGGACGTGTTTGTCCTGGAGTATCCCGGCTACGGTGCGCGTGGCGGTTCACCGAGCGAGAAGAGTTTTCTCTCCGCCGCGGACGAGGCATTCAGCCTGCTCACGCATCGCGCGCCGGTGTTTGTGGTCAGCGAATCGCTCGGCACGGGCGTCGCGGCGCACCTGGCGGGCACGCATGGGGGCCGCGTCGCGGGCCTCGCGTTCATCGCGCCCTACAACGACCTCGTCTCCGTCGGCCAGCGCAAGATGCCGTTTCTTCCCGTGCGGTTGATTTTGCAGGACCGCTTTCCGGCCGCGGCGTGGCTTCGCGATTCGCGCCGACCGGCGGTCTTTCTCCTCGCCGGCGAGGACGAGGTGATCCCGACGGGGCTCGGCCTGAAATTGCACGACGGTTACGCGGGACCGAAGAAACTCCACGTGATCCCCGGCGCGCAGCACAACGACATCGCCGAGCAATCCCCTGACTGGTGGGCGGGAGTGTTCGAGTTCTGGCGTGAGAACGGCGTGCGACAAGCAACCGATTGACCCGAAGAAGTTTGCAACTCCGGGCGCGGTTTTCTATTCTCACCCCGTCAACCAGCCATCCAGCGGTCGAGTCGGCGGTCGAGCCCCCCGTTCCGGGTGCTCATGGTGGCCGCGAATCCTGAAAAGGTTTGTGCCCTTGGCCATTTGCTAATATCACCAACCCATGAGCAGCCCAGCGAGCCCGAGCACCACCCCCAGCCTGGCCGCCGCGCCCCAGGTCGCCCCCGCGCAGCCGGAAGTCGAGTTGAACGACACGGGCGTCGTCGCCGAACTGCGCGATATGCAATCCAAGGACGGCTCGCCGCTGCTCTCCGAGCCTACCGACCCCTTCACGGCCAACGCCCCGCGTCACGTCCAGCAGGTCAAGGCCGCCGCCACCAACCCCGCCAAACTCGTCTTCGCCGCGCACGCCTTCCGTGGCGTGGCGCTGAACCTCGGTGCCATCTGCCAGGAAATCGGGTCCACAGCCAACCTGGGCACGACTGACGGCGTGGACAAGCTGCGGCCGCAAACGGAGCACGCCTACGGGCTCACGCTCGCCGAGTTCGACAAGTTCCGCAGCCAGTGAGCCGGGGCCGCGCGGGTCGCCCCGCCGCGCGCCTGCCTTCACCCCCATGAAGCGCGTTGATCAGGCACTCGTCGAGCGCGGCTTCTGCGACAGCCGCGAAAAGGCCCGCCGCGCCGTCATGGCCGGCCGCGTGCGCGTCAACCAGCAGACCGCCCGCAAGCCCAGCGATTCCGTTGCGGACGGCGACGACCTCGGGCTTGAGAGCGGCGAGAAGTTCGTGAGCCGCGGCGGGCACAAGCTCGACCACGCGCTCAATCACTTCCAGCTCGACGTGCGCGGCATCCTCGCCGTGGACCTCGGCGCTTCGACCGGCGGCTTCACCGACTGCCTGCTCCAGCGCGGCGCGGCGCGGGTGTTTGCGGTGGATGTCGGCCACGGCCAGCTCGCGTGGAAACTCCGCAACGACCCGCGCGTCGTCGCGATGGAGCGCACCAACGCGCGGAACCTCCGGCCCGCGGCCATGCCCGCGCCGTTCGAGCCCGCCGGACTCGTCACGGCCGACTGCTCATTCATCTCGCTCCGGCTCGTGCTGCCCGCGGCGGTGGCGCTGTTGCGGCCCGGCGGCCGCATCGTCGCGCTCGTGAAACCTCAATTCGAGGCCGGCCGCGCCGAGGCCGACCGCGGCGCGGGCGTGATCACCGACCCCGCCGTGCACCAGCGCGTGCTCGCGGAGCTCGAAGCCTTCACGTCCACGCTCGGCGGAATCGCGTGGCGCGGAGTGACCGCGTCGCCCCTGCTCGGGCCCGCCGGCAACCGGGAATTCCTCGCACTGCTTGAAACGACTCGCTGACAAGATTCGCCGCGTCGGGCTTCTCGCGAACACCGGCAAGCCGGCCGTGGCCGCCGCCGTGCGCCGCGCCGCCGCACTCGTGGCCGCGTCGGGCCGCGCGGCCTTGAGCGAGCCCGGGACCGCGGCGCTCGCGCGCCTTCAGACCGCGCTGTGCGACTCGCCCGCGGCGCTCGCGCAGTCGTGCGACCTCATGCTCGTCTTCGGCGGCGATGGCACGATGCTCCGCGCCGCGCGCGAACTGTCCGGCAGCGCGACACCCATCCTCGGCGTGAAATTCGGCGGGCTGGGATTCCTCACGGCGATCTCCTCGCAACAACTGTCCCGCGGCCTGCAGCGGGTGTGGGCCGGGGACTTCACCATCGAGGAACGGCCGCTCATCGAGGCCGAGGGCGAAGTGGGATCCGAGCCGCTCCGCAGCCTAGCGCTCAACGATTTTGTGGTAAGCCGCGGCGCGACATCACGGCTGATCGAGCTCGCGGTGTCCGTGAACGGCGAGGCGCTCACGAACTACCTTTGCGACGGCTTGATCGTAAGCTCGCCGACGGGCTCGACCGCCTACTCGCTGGCTGCGGGCGGCGCGATCGTCAGCCCCGAGGCGGAAGTGTTCACGCTCACTCCCATCTGCCCGCACACGCTCACAAACCGCTCCCTGGTCGTGAGCCTGCGGTCCGAGGTGCGCGTGACGTTGCAAAGCCGGCAGCCGGACTCGATTTTCGCCGCGGACGGCCAGGTGCTCGCGACGTTGCACCCCGGCGAGAGCGTGACGGTGCGCCGGAGCCGCCGCTCGGTGCGGTTGCTGCGCTTGTCCGGCAGCTCGTTCTTCGGCACGCTCCGGCAGAAGCTGAACTGGAGCGGGTCGAATGTGTGAATGTTCCCGGTATCCAGCATTCATGAGTCCGGCCGGATTCTTCGACACGCCCGGAGCGAACACTGAACACCCGCCGCCCCTGACATGGTCCGACTGAAAGACATCGCCGCGCGCGCCGGAGTTTCCGTGATGACGGTCTCCAAGGCGCTCCGCGACGCGAAGGACATCTCGCCCAAGACGCGCGAGCGGCTCAAGGCGCTTGCCACGCAGATGGGCTACGTGCCGAACACGGCGGCCAGCGGCCTTCGGACCCACAGCACACGGCTCTTCGGGCTCATCATCTCGGCAATGACCAACCCGCTCTTCGCCCGCGTCATCATGGCCATCGAAGAGAACGCGCACGAGATGGGCTACGACCTCGTGATCGCGCACTCGCTGAACAACGCGAGCCGCGAGGAGACGTGCATCCGCCGGATGCTCGCGCGTCGCGTCGAGGGGTTGTTCATCTTTCCCGCCTACCGGCAGCAGGAACACTCGCCGCTGTATGACGAACTGCTTGCGCGCGGGGTGCCCACGGTGATTCTCGGGCCAACGGCGGCGTTCTGCGCGCGGTTCCACAATGTGGAAACCAACGACCTCGCCGCGAGCCAGGCGCTTGCGCGGCACTTGATCGAGCTTGGCCACCGGCGCATCGCGTTCTTCACCGGGCCCGCGGTCTCGCCGTGGGCGCTGGAGCGGTTCGAGGGATATCGCCGCGGACTCCGCGCCGCAGGGATGGACGTGGACGAATCGCTCGTCTTCCAGGCCGGCGCAACGATCGAGGAGGGCGAGAAGGCCGCGCTCCAGTTGCTTCAGGAAAACCCGAGCGCGACCGCCGTGCAGGCGGTCAACGACCTCGTGGCCATCGGCGCGGCGGAGACATTCATCCGGCAGGGCCTCCGCATCCCGCAGGACATTTCGGTCGTGGGATTTGGGAACGTGCTCGTGAGCGAACACTTCCGCGTCCCGCTGACCACCGCGCGGCAGCCCAAGCACCGGCTCGGCGTGGCGGCGATGGAAGTGATGAAGAAGGTGATGCAGGGCGGCACTCCGACGCCGCAGCGCCTCGCCGCCGAACTCGCCATCCGCGAAAGCTCCGGACCGCCGAAGGCGTGAACAGGCTTCGCGGTCGACTACTTCTTCTTGGGCTGCGCGGCCTTCTTGTCACCCGTCGCGGCGGCGGGTTGCGGGGCGGAAACCGCGGGCGTGCTCGCAGGAGCCGGCGCGGACGAACTCGGCGCCAGCAGAGGGACGATCTTCTTCTCGTAGAAATCCTTCGCGCGGCGCTGTGCTTCGTTGAGGTCGTCGGTCTTGAGGCGCGCGGCGACGGCGTCGCGGTTGCGCACCGCGTTGGTGTTGCCGAGCGCGGCGGAGACGTTGAACCACTTGTAGGCCTCGATGTAGTCGGGCTTGGCGTTGGCCTTGTCGTCGGCGAGCAGCACGCCGAGGTTGTCCATTGCAAAATCCGCGCCGGCCTCCGCCGCGGCGGTCAGCCATTTGGCGGCCTCGTCGCGGTCTTTTGGCACGCCACCCGCGCCGATCATGTGGAGACGGCCGACCTCGGCCATCGCGCGGACATTGCCGGCAGCGGCTGCCTTCTTGAACCACTTGAGCGCCACCGCCTCATCCTTCTTCACGCCCTTGCCGCTTGCGTGGAGCACGCCGAGGTTGAATTGCGCGGGCACGTGCCCCTTGTCGGCCGCGGTCTGATACCACTTCACGGCTTCGGTCGGGTTCGGTGGCACGCCGCGGCCATTCTCGTAGATCCAGCCGAGCTCGTTCATCGCGTTGACTTCGCCCGCCTCGGCGGCGCGGCGGTAATACTTGAGCGCCTCGGCCTCGTTCTTCTCGACGCCGTTGCCGTTGAAGTAAGCCTGTCCGAGGTGATAGAGCGCCTGCGTGTCCCCCTTGTCGGCGGACGACTTGAGCAGCTTGAAGGCTTCGGCGTCGTTCTTCGCCACGCCCTGCCCGCCGCGCATCAGCAAGGCGAGGTTGCGCGACGCCGTCGTGTCGCCCTGCTCGGCGGCCGCCTTGAACCACTTCGCGGCCTCGGCGGCGTCCTGCTTGACGCCGCGGCCGTTCGCATAGAGCACGCCGAGTTCGTTCTGCGCCTGGGCGTTGCCGGCCTCGGCGGCTTTCGTGAGCCACTTGGCGGCTTCGGGATAGTTCGGTTCGCCGCCCGGCGCGCGCAGCAACAGCACGGCAAGGTTTTTCTGGGCGACGGTGAAGTTTTGCTCGGCGCTCTTGCGGAACCACTGGATGGCCTCGGCGTGGTTCTCGGGCGCGCCCTGGCCGGTGGCGAGCATCCAGCCCAGCTCGTTTTGCGCCTGCGCGTTGCCCTGCTCGGCGGCCTTGCGATACCAGCGCCCGGCCTCGTTCAAGTCGGCCTTCACGCCCTGGCCGTTCTGATACATGGTCGCGAGGTTCTTCTGCGCGAGGGCGTCGCCGGCCTCGGCCGCGCGGCGGAACCACTTCGCGGCGTCCGGGAAATGCTGGAGCGTCCCCTGCCCGAGGTAATACGCCACGCCGAGCGCGAGTTGGGATTTCACGTCACCCTTCTCGGCGCGCTCGGTGAGCGTCCGGAGGTCGGTGGTCTGCGCGAGCGCCGTGGCGGCGAGCGCGGTGGAGAGCAAAGCCGCGAGGAAAGGACGGCCCATGATTCGGGAATTCAGGTTCGGATTTTTCATGCGCGGCGAAGGCTAGGGAATGGCCCCGCCGATTGCAAACCACATTCCGAAACCTCTGCAAAACGTGCAGCGTCGAGGCTTCGCCTCGACGGAACCTGCCAGATTCCTCGGCAAGCCCGGCCACTACCCCAGGGCAAGATGGGTTTTGCAGAGGTCTCATTCCGACCGGGTGCGCGCCTTGACACGTCCCCTTCCTTTGCGACACTGGCGCGCCTATGGCCGAGCCCAAAGAGAACGTGTTGATGGAAAAACTCGTGTCGCTGTGCAAGCGGCGCGGCTTCATCTTCCAGTCCTCGGAACTCTACGGCGGCATCAACGGCTTCTGGGACTACGGCCCGCTGGGCGCGGAGCTCAAACGCAACGTCAAGGACTCGTGGTGGCGGCACATCGTCCACAACCGCGACGACATCGCCGGCCTCGAGGCCACCATCATCATGCACCCGATGATCTGGAAGGCATCCGGCCACGTGGACACGTTCAGCGACCCGATGGTGGACTGCAAAACGTGCAAGGCCCGCTTCCGAGCGGACCAGATGAACGAAATCCCGTGTCCGCAAAAGCCCAGCAAGATGGCCGCTGATTGCGCGGGTGAAAAAACCGAGGCCCGGCCGTTCAACCTGATGTTCGAGACAAACGTCGGCCCGCTCAAGGATGCGGCAAGCGTCGCCTACCTCCGTCCCGAGACGGCGCAGGCGATTTTCGTGCAGTTCAAGAACGTGATTGAGACGTCGCGGCAGAGGGTTCCGTTCGGCATCGCGCAGACGGGCAAGGCGTTCCGCAACGAGGTCACGCCGCGCAACTACACCTTCCGCTCGCGCGAGTTCGAGCAGATGGAAATCGAGTTCTTCATCCGGCCCGACGAGGCGGTCGAGGCCATCAGCGGCGCGGTCGCGACGCCCGGCGAAGGCCATCCCGGCGAGCCGCAGCCCTCGTGGGGCTGGCAGACGTGGCACAAATACTGGGTCGAGGAGCGCATCCGCTACTACGAATCCATCGGCCTGCCGCGCGCGTCGCTCGAGGAATACTGGCAGAAGAAGGAGGAACTGGCCCACTACGCCCGCGCGTGCGTGGACATCCTGTTCAAATTCCCGTTCGGCACGCAGGAGCTCGAGGGCATCGCCGCGCGCAGCGACTTCGACCTCTCGCAGCACCAGCGCTTCGCCGGCAAGCCGATGGCCGTCTTCGACGAGGAGCTGAAGAACTCGTGGGCGAAGCTGCCCAAGGAGAAGCAGGACGCGTTGTGGCGCCGCTATTGCGAGGCGCGGCAGCACTATTTCGTGAAGATGGGCGTGGACGCCGAGAAGGCCGCGGCTCAGGCGCGCGAAGACGCCGACGGACTCGCGCGCGGCTCGTACGTGCCGCACGTGATCGAGCCGAGCGCGGGCGTGGACCGGCTCATCCTCGCGCTGCTCACGCACGCGTTCCACGAGGAGGAGACCGTGGACGAGAAGGGCAAGAAGGAAGTGCGCACGGTGATGCGTTTCCATCCGCGCATCGCGCCCATCAAGGCGGGCGTCTTCCCGCTACTCAAGAACCGCCCCGAGCTCGTGGCCAAGGCGCGCGAGGTGCGCGACCTGTTGCGGCCCCACATGACGGTGTTCTACGACGAGGCCGGCTCGATCGGGCGACGCTACGCGCGGCAGGATGAGGCGGGCACCCCCTTTGGCATCACCATTGATTTCGACACGCTCGGCGAAAAGGGCGCGGAGTTGAAGGACACCGTGACGCTGCGCGAGCGCGATTCGCAGCAGCAGCAACGCGTGAAAATCGGCGAACTCGTCGCGCTGCTTGTGCCGAAAGTGCGGTAAGGCGCACAGGGAGAGCCCTGTTCAAACACGGCGACCTCTGCTAGTTTGCCACCGGACATGAGCACCCCCGCGAAGCTATCCTACGGCCTCATCGCATTGACGCTGCTGCTCGTGGGCTGGCTGCACATGGCGGTGCCGTTCATCACGGTGCTGTTCTCCACGTTTGCACTCCAAAAACTCCGCTTCTGGGGGCGCAAGGACGTCGCCATCGCCATCTTCAGCATCCTCGTCGTGGCTTTTTTTTACGTGTTCGTGTTTTTCATCGAGCGCGCGCTGGACGCGCTGCCCAAGATCCTCGATTCGCTCGTGCCGCTCATCATCGAGGCGGCGAAGGAATACAAGATTTCGCTCCCGTTCACCGATGTGAACAGTCTCAAGGAAGTGCTGCTCGGCTTGGTGAAAGACGACTGGCTCGGCCTCGGCAACCTCGCCAAGAATCTCACCCGCCAACTGGTCTTCCTGCTCATCGGCATCGTTGTCGCCATCAGCCTCTTTCTGAACAGCACGGTGGACCTCGCGCGCGAGACGCACTTCGTGAAGAACAACCTCTACTCGCTCACCGCCGACGAGATGACCCACCGCTTCCGGAGCTTCTACGACAGCTTTTCCACGGTGATGGGCGCGCAGATCGCCATCTCGACCATCAACACGGCGCTCACCGCCATCTTCATCCTCGGCGTCGGGATGGACTATCCGCGGTTCCTCATCATCATCACGTTCGCCTGCGGGCTGCTGCCGATCGTCGGCAACGTCATTTCCAACACGTTCATCGTCAGCGTCGGCCTCACCGTCTCGTGGAAGCTCGCCCTCGGGGCGCTTGCGTTCCTCATCGTCATTCACAAGCTCGAGTATTTTCTCAACAGCAAGATCATCGGCGACCGCATCAAGAACCCCATGTGGCTCACGCTCCTCGGCCTCATTCTTGGCGAGCGCCTCATGGGCATCCCGGGCATGATCCTCGCGCCCGTCGTGCTGCACTACATCAAGACCGAGGCCACCAAGCACCAGGTCGCCGAGACCCGGAGCCCCGTAAAGGAGCCCGCACCGGTGAATTGAGCCCGGCGCCGTTGCTCCGCGCGTTCGTCCGGGCTCCCGCCGCTTCAACCCCAACCTCAGAATCCACGTGACGCCCGCTGAACTGCTGCGACTTCTCGACCGCTTCCGCGCCGGCACCGCGACCCGCGGGGAAGTCCTGCGCGCATTCCAGCAAGCGCCCGTTGCCGACCTCGGCTTCGCGCAAGTGGACACGCACCGCGCGCTGCGAAAGGGGTTTCCCGAGGTCATCTTCGGCGCGGGCAAGACGCCGCAACAGGTCGTGAAGATCGCCGCGCAACTCGCCGCTCGCGAACAACACGTCCTCGTCACCCGCATCGGCATCGAGCACGCCCGGGCGCTCCGCAAGCAGTTCAAGCACGCGGTTCACCATGAGCTCGCGCGTTGCGTCACCGTCGAGAAGAAGCCTTTGCCAAAGCGTCCCGGCGCCATCGCCGTGCTGTGCGCGGGCACAAGCGACATCCCCGTCGCCGAGGAGGCCGCCGTCACCGCCGACATCATGGGCAACCGCGTCGAGCGCGTGTTCGACGTCGGCGTGGCCGGTTTGCACCGCTTGCTGCGCCGGCTCGACCTCATCCAGTCGGCCAACGTCGTGATCGCAGTCGCTGGCATGGAAGGCGCGCTCCCGAGTGTCGTGGCGGGACTCGTCTCGCGCCCCGTCATCGCCGTGCCGACGAGCGTGGGCTACGGCGCGAACCTCGGCGGGCTCACCCCGCTGCTCGCGATGCTCAACAGTTGCGGCAGCGGGGTGACCGTGGTGAACATCGACAACGGCTTCGGCGCCGGCTACGCCGCCAGCCAGATGAACGCGCTCGCCGGTGTAGGCGCGTCAAGTTGATCAAGACTGCTTCTGTTCGATCGCCACGAGCAGCACCGCGGCTGCGATGCCGAGCCGCCGGTCGAGCAATCCCCGCGTGTCAGCCGTGAAATCCAACTTCACCTTGCTCACGAATGGGTTGAAATTCCGCTTGAAGCGGCACACCGGCGCACCGCCGATGCTTCCGTTGTATTCCTGAGGCAGCAACTGACCCAAGATGATGCGCCGCAAAAGTGCGAGCACGAGGCTTTCTTCCTTGATCAACCCGATTTCCCGTCCCGCGCCATCCAGGAACTGCCACTCGTCCACGACGATTGACTTAAGTCCCTTGCGCTTGAGCGAGCCGGCGAGTGCATTGCCGTTGCTCGGGTCAAACACGTCATAGGTCGCCGCGATGTCGAGGATGTTGCGCGCCCTGATGACCAGCAATTCCTGCCGTTGGTCCTCGCCGGAATACACGCGGATGTCCTCCTTCAGCTTGAAGGCCTTCTGCTTGGAGTAGAACGCCACGTTGCCCTCCGGGTCGTAAATGTGGAACGCCGCACCAAACAACTTGAAGACCTTCCGGCGCACGAGATACGTCGGATGATGAAATGCAGGCAGCGGAGGAGGCAACGCGGGAGGAACTGAAGAGGGGGTCACGGGCGGACCATGATACCGGCGCGGACCCAAGTCAACGATCCTCGGCGGTGCACGTGCTGCGCTTTTGCTGGCGTCCATGCCGCCGGGTCGTGCTTAATCCCCACTTGTGAACGCGCTTCACCTCGACATCTTCAGCGGCCTGAGCGGCGACATGTTCCTCGGCGCCTGCGTGGACCTCGGCGTGGACGTCCACAAGCTCGAATACGAACTGGCCAAGCTCGACCTCGACGGCTACCAGCTCCGCGCCGCGCACGCGCAGAAGTGCGCCATCGCCGGCGTGAAGTTCGACGTGGTGCTCACGTCCTCCTCCGCTCACGCATCACGCCCCGCGCGCCACGGGCACTCGCACGGGCCTCACGAACATACGCACGGACCTGGCTGCGACCACGGGCACGGCCGCACCTTCGCGGACATTCGCGCGATGATCCAGCGCAGCAAGCTCTCCGATTGGGTGAAGGAGAAATCGACCGCCGTCTTCCATCGCATCGCGGTCGCGGAGGGAAAGATCCACGGGCACCCGCCGGAACAGGTGAACTTCCACGAAGTCGGCGCCGTGGATTCCATCGTGGACATCGTGGGCGGGTGCATCGCGCTCGAACTGCTCGGCAAGCCGCGCGTGCTCGCCGGACCCGTGGTCGAGGGCACGGGCTTCATCCAGTGCGCGCACGGGCGTTTCCCGCTGCCGTCGCCGGCGACGCTGGAAATCCTCGGCGCGCGCGGCATCGCCGTCTCGCAGTGCGACGAACCGTCCGAACTGCTCACGCCCACCGGCGCCGCGCTGCTTGCGGAGTTCGCGGAGAGCTTCGGGCCGATGCTGAATCTCGTCGCCTCGCGCGTCGGCTACGGACTCGGCACGCGCGACAATCAGACGCGGCCCAACGTGGTGCGCGCCGTTCTCGGCGAAGTTCAGAGTTCCGCGTCATGGATTCCAAGCCCGGAACTGCTCGCCGAAGTGGCCGCGACTTCCGCCGCCGGGGCGCACGACTGGGAGACGGACACCATCGCGGTGCTGGAGACAAACCTCGACGACGTCAGCGCCGAGGTGCTCGGGAACTTCGTGGAGGTCGCGCTGGCGGCCGGCGCGTTGGACGTGTTTCACACGCCGGTGCAGATGAAGAAGAACCGCCCCGGCGTGCTGCTGACCGTGCTTTGCGCCCCGGCGGACGCGGACAAGTTCAGCGAGTTGATGCTGCGCGAGACGAGCGCGTTTGGTGTGCGGCGCACGATCGCCGAGCGCCGCAAACTGAAGCGCGAATTTGTGAGCGTGAAGACCGAGTTCGGCGACGTGAGGGTGAAACTCGGCAAGCTCGACGGACGGGTTCTGCACGCTGCGCCGGAGTTTGAGTCGGCCAGGGCGGCGGCAGCGTCTGCGCGGGTCGCCCTTGCGGAGGTCTACGCGGCGGCGGTTCGGATGGCCCGATGAACGAACCTCACGCTTCCCCCTCGCGGGTCGCACGCTTGAACCGGACGCGTCGCCGTGTTATCCCACCGGCCAAGGAACGTGCGCTTTTCCATCATCACACCCAGTTTTCGCCAGTCCGACTGGCTGAAACTGTGCGTCGCCTCCGTGGCCGACCAGGGGGTGGAGCACGAGCATATCGTGCAGGATCCCGGCTCGGATGACGGCACGCTCGACTGGTTGCGCAAGGATCGCCGCGTGCGCGCGTTCGTGGAACCGGACGAGGGCATGTATGATGCGTTGAACCGCGGGCTGCGGCGCTCGTCCGGCGAAATCCTCGGTCATCTGAATTGCGACGAGCAGTATCTCCCCGGCGCGCTGCCCGAGGTGAGTTCCTACATGGACGAGCATCCGGAGGTGGATGTGCTCTTCGCGGACGCAGTCGTCGTGGACGGCGACGGGCGCTACCGGTTTCACCGCAAAGTGCTCACGCCCTCGCGGTGGCATACGCGGGTGCGGCCGCTCTCGACGCTGACGTGCGCGACCTTCTTCCGGCGTTCCGTGCTCGATGTGCACAAGTGCTTCTTCGATGCGCGCTACCAGTGCATCGGCGACGGTGAGTGGGTGTCGCGGCTGTTCGACCACGGCTTGCGGATGGGCGTGCTCGGGCAGTTCACGAGCGCGTTTACGCTCACGGGCTCAAACCTCGGCTCAAGCGCGGATGCGAGGGAGGAATTCCGGGCGTGGGCGGGGACGGCGCCGCGGTGGTTGCGCGCGACGCAACTGCTCTGGCTGCTGCACCACCGGCTGCGGCGCCTCTCGGGTGGCATCTATTTCCAGGCCCCGTTTGACTACGCGATCTACACGCGCGCGGTGCCGGACCGGCGGGCGTCGTTCCATGTGGTTGAGCCGAGATTCCGGTGGAGGACGTGACCGGCCGAAACGGAGGGCGCAGACCGAGTCATTTGGGATCAGCGCGCCCGGCGCTTCTCCCTCACCCAGTCGTCCACGAATCGCTCGAGGATGTCCAGCGGCACTGCGCCGTTGCGGAGCACCACGTCGTGGAATTCTCGGACGTCGAACTTCGCTCCAAGTTCCTTCGAGGCGCGGGCGCGGAGTTCCTTGATCCTCAACTCGCCGATCTTGTAGGCGAGCGCCTGCCCCGGCCAGCCGATGTAACGGTCGATCTCGTTCACGATGTCGTTCTCCGCCTTCGCGGCGTTGTCCTTGAAGTAGTCGATCGCGCGCGGGCGGTCCCACCGCATCGAGTGCATGCCGGTGTCCACGACGAGCCGCACGGCGCGCCACATTTCGTAGGTGAGCTGGCCGAACTTTGAGTAAGGGTCGTCGTAGAGCCCCATCTCCTCTCCGAGGAACTCGGAGTAAAGCCCCCAGCCCTCGACGAAGGCGGTGAAGCCGCCGTGCCTGCGGAACTTCGGCAGTTCGCCCTGTTCCTGCGCGAGCGCGATTTGCAGGTGATGGCCCGGCACGGCCTCGTGCAGCGAGAGCGCCATCATCTCGTATTTCGGCCGCGTCTCGGGCCGGTAGAGGTTCACGAAGTAGGTGCCCGCCCGCGTGCCGTCCGCCGCGGGCTGCCGGTAGTAGGCCGTCGTGGTGTCGGGCGCCATCTTGTCGGGGATCGCCTCGATGCCGTAAGGCGTGCGTGGGAGCGTCTTGAAAACCCGCACGAGGAGCGGATCAATCCGCCGCGACATCGCATGGTAGCCGACGAGCAGTTCCTGCGGAGTCCTGTAGTAGAACTGCGCGTCGGTGCGCAGGAACTGGAAGAACTCGCCGAGGGAGCCCTTGAAGCCGGTCTGGTCCTTGATGGCGAGCATCGCGGCGCGGATGCGCGCGACTTCCTTCAAGCCCAGCTCGTGAATCTCGCGCGGTGTGAGCGTTGTGGTGGTGAATTTGCGCGCCTCGAACGCATACATCTTCTCGCCCTCGGGCATCTGCCAGCAGCCGACCTGGTCGAAGCACGCGGGCAGATATTCCTTCACGAAGAATTCGTGAAACTTCCGGTAGGCCGGGACGACTTGTTGCGCAACCGCGTCACGCGCGGCCGCGCGGAGCCGGGTCCGGTCGGCTTCGCTGATGGCCGCGGGAAACCTGGTGAACGGCTTGTAAAACGGGCTTTTCTCCGCCTCGCTCACCAGTTGCTTTTCGATCTGCGCGGGCACGCGCTGCATGATGACTTTGGGCTGGACCATGCGGACGCGGACGCCCTCGCGCATGAGCGTCGAGGTCTGCTCGACGAGCACGGGCAGGGACCGCAGGCGCGCGAGCCAGTCCTCGAAATCCTTGAGCGTGTCGAAGCGCAGGCTGTCGGCGAGTTCGTCCTCGGACTGGATGCCGTCGCGCATGCTCACGGGCGCGAGGTGCCAGCGGAAGGGATGCGCCTCGACGGCTTGCGCGTGGCGCTTCTCGAAGAGGTCGTAGTTGAGCTGGTCCGCCGGCGGCAGCGCCTTGCGGTTGATCTTGCGAAGCCGCGCGAGCACGTCGTGGTGGTGGCGCAGGTCGGCCTCGAACGCGGCCGCGGACAGGTCGGGCCACTGGTGGTTCCAGCGGCGGTCGCCGAGCGACGAGGCCCACGTCGGGTTGCGGCGCATCGAGTGCTCCCATTCGGCGTCGAAGATCGCGTGCAGCGCGCGCGAGGCGGCGTTGGTCGCGGCGTGCGCGTGCATCGTCAGCGCCGCGGTGAGCAACAGGAACAAGTGTCGGGTGGTCATGGTGGGGGGAATGATCCGGCCGCGCCCGCGGGAGTCCGTTCAAGCGGGCTTGGGTGCGAGCACGACCTCGACGCCTTCGCGGGCGGCCTGCACTTCAAGGGTGGCGCCGTGCATGACGGCGAGTTCGGCCGCCCAGTCGGCCATTCGCTTCACGTGCGCATCGTCGTGGTCGGGGTCGTGGTGAAAGAGGAACAGCTTCCTGACGTTGGCAACGACGGCGAGCGCGACAACGTCATCCACGCAACCGTGTCCCCAGCCGGCCTGCGTGCGGTATTCCGTCGCGTCGTATTGCGAATCCATCACGAGCACGTCGGCATCGCGGATGAAGTCGATGAGCTTTTCGTCCTGCTCCTGCGCGGAGCTGAGGTTCTCGCAGGATTGCCCCGGACCGGCGCCGGGCGAGGGGCGCAATCGCGAGTTGGGTTCGTTGTCCGGCAGGTAGCACACGGACCCGCCGCTGGTTTCGAGCCGGTAGCCCATGCAGATGCCCGGATGATTCAGGAACGTGGCCTTCACCGTCACGGCACCGACCTTGAATTCCAGGTCCTTGATCTCCTCGACGCGCAGGTGACTCGGCATCTGCTGCATCGAGATCGGGAAGTAGGGGCTCTCCATCTGTCTCGCGAGCACCGTGGACAGGCCCTTGGTCGCGCCGTCATGGCCGAGGATGCGGACCTTGTTCTTCGGCGAATACGCCGGGATGAAAAACGGGAAGCCCTGGATGTGATCCCAGTGCGTGTGCGAAATCAACAGCGTGACGTGGATGGGCGTGTCCTTGAATTCCTGGGTGAGCTTGCGACCGAGCTGCCGGATGCCCGTGCCGGCGTCGAGGATGATGATCTCGCCGTCCGCGCGGACTTCGAGGCACGAGGTGTTGCCGCCGTAGTGCAGCGTGCTCGGGCCGGGCATCGGCAACGATCCGCGCACGCCCCAAAACCGGACCGTCGGCGGGCGGCCGATGAGATACACCATGGACTCGATGAACTCGACCGGCGCGCCGCCACCGTCCGCCTTGGCGGGCGCCTTCGCACGGGCGGCGTTGAAACACGTGGTGCTCGCGCCGATTTCGCCGAGCAGCTTGAAAAAATCGGCGGGCCGGAACGGCTTCACCAAATACCCGTCGGCGCCGGCCTTGAGCGCATTGGAACGGTCGGCGGGATCGCTGCTGCTGCCGGCGACGATGATCTTGCACTGCGGCATGCCGTCGCGGCGCGCCTGAAGCGAGCGGCAAACCTGGTAGCCGTTCACCCGCGGCAAGAGCAACTCGCACACGATGATGTCGGGCTTCGACTCGGCCCCGGCGCGGATGCCCTCCTCGCCGCCATTGGCGTGAAGCACCGTCCAATCGGCCTCCTTGAGCGGCGCCGCCAGCAAGGAATGCAGCGACCCGTCATCATCGATCAGGAGGATGCTCTTCATTCCCGGTGCTGGCGGGACAGTGGCAAGCACCCGTGCGGATGACAAGCCGCAAGCGGCCGCCGCCGGCGCGGAAGCGGCGTTGACTCGCGCCCGCGATCCATCACTATGCCGCACAACACCCGGAAGCCATGAACCCGCCTCCTCCCTCGCGCCGATCGGGCGCCGTCGCGCCTGGATTCACGCTCATCGAATTGCTCGTGGTCATCGCGATCATTGCGATCCTCGCCGGACTGCTTCTCCCCGCGCTGGCCGCCGCCAAGGAGAAGGGCCGCGCCACCAAGTGCACGAGCAACATGCGCCAGATCAGTCTCGGCCACAAAATCTACACCGACGATCACGAGCAGGTGTTCATCCAGTTCGGGCGCACGGGGACGGCGCCGGGCAACCTGCTTCCCAATGCCTCCGCGACGTGGTGGCCGGACATTTTCCGCAACATGAAATACTTCGCGGACTTCAGCGCCTTCTCGTGCCCGAGCGTCAAGTTCTTCACCAACCAGCTCGCGATCGGCATGAACTATCCCGACATCGGCGTCTGGCTCGACGGCACACCGCCCGCGCGCAACCTCGTCCGCGAGCAGGAGGTCACCAAACCCAGTGACACCGTCGTCTTCGCCGACGCGCAGGAGATTTCCAACCCGCTCGAACCCGACCCCGACAAGTGGAACCCCACCAACTCCACGCTCGGCCGCCCGTGGGTCAGCATCATCCTGCGCAACCCGAGGGTCGGCGATTACAACACGCTCCCGCAGCGGCCGGTCAACCGCCACAACTTCAAATGCAATATCGGCTTCGTGGACGGCCACGCCGAGATCAACAAGGTCAGCTACATCGGCTTCCAATTCCCGGAGGGCGATCAGCGAAATCTTTGGGACAAGAAATGATTCGCCGCGCGGATGCGAACCCGGTCGGTCGAGCCGTCGGGCTTGTGGCGGTAACGCTTGCCGCCGCGTGCAGCAAGCCGCCGCCGCCGCCCGCAGCCGCGCCCGCCGTCACGCCACCGGCCGCCGTCGCGCCCGCCGCGCCCGCCACCGGTCAACCGGCGGAGACCACCAGCACGCCGAAGCCCAACATCCCC
>VHCN01000043.1 GCA_016871675.1 Verrucomicrobiota bacterium | reverse complement strand
AACAAAGCCGCCGACGTGGCGACGCTCCACGTGGTGCTCGGCGCGACGTGCCTCGCGTTCGGCGGAGTATTGACGGTCTGCCTGCACCGGCTCACCGTGCACCGCATCAACGCCCACGTGCTGACACAGCTCGGGCAGGACGAAGAATCCATCGCGAAGCTTGAGCACACCGAGCGCATCCGGCGCGAGGACTTGCAGAAGAAGTGAGAAGGCGAGCATGACGTTCGAAGTGAATGGCAAGGACACGGGGCCGCGGGGCCGCGGGGACGCGGGGAAGAACGTTTTCGTCGCCGTGTCTCCGCGGCCCCGCGCCTCCGCGCCCCGGCCCTCTCCGCCCGGATTCGGTCGCGCATGAAAGCCACCGCCAATCCCATCGCCGAGCCCGGCATCGCCGCGAAGTCCCGCTTCGCCGTGTTCTCGGACTTGTTCAAGGCGCGGCTCACCACGCTCGTCCTGCTGACGACTGCCGTCGGCTTCCAGATGGGCCACCGCGGCGCGATGGACTGGGCGCTCTTCCTGCACGCGATGCTTGGCACGGGCTTGCTCGCCTGCGGCGCTGCGGCGCTCAACCAATACCTCGAGCGCGAGCACGACGCGCTGATGCTCCGCACCGAGGAGCGGCCGTTGCCCGCGGGGCATTTGCAGCCCGGCACCGTGCTGGTGCTCGGCGGGCTCGCATCCGCGGCGGGCATGGTGCACCTCGCGCTGACGGTGAACCTCATAACGAGCCTGCTCGGCGCGCTGACGCTCGGCAGTTACCTGTTTGTTTACACGCCGCTCAAGCGCGTCACGTCGCTCAACACCGCCATCGGCGCGGTGCCCGGCGCGCTTCCACCGTTGATGGGCTGGACGGCGACGCGCGGGGAGATCACGACGGAGGGCTGGGCGCTCTTCGCGATCCTGTTTTTCTGGCAGCTCCCGCACTTCCTGGCGATCGCGTGGCTTTACCGCGACCAATATGCGAAGGCCGGCTACGTGATGCTGCCGGTGGTAGACCCCGCGGGCGGGCGCACGGGCCGGCAGGCGGTGAGCCACACGCTCGGGTTGCTGCCGGTGAGCCTTTCGCCGTTCATCTTCAAGCTCGCGGGCGCGCTCTACCTCGCGGGCGCGCTTGTGCTGGGAGTTGCGTTTTTGCTCTGCGCGGTGCAATTCGCGCGGACCCTCAGCCACGCCTCGGCGCGGCGGCTTTTCCTGATGTCCATCCTGTATCTGCCGGTGCTGCTCGGCCTGCTGGCATTTGACAAGGTGAAGTGATGGATTAGCCCGCGTGGAACTTGACCGGGAAACGAATCGCTTGTTGACACTCCCTTCGACCGACAGCTAACTAAATGCCGCTCGCGCGGAAAGCCGCGCCCGTTTTCAGCCCGAACCGAACCATGCAGCCCACGAAAGAAGCCCCACACGCCCACGCCGACGCCCATCATCACGAGGATCCCGGCTTCTGGCGCGGCTACGTTTTTTCGACCGACCACAAGGTCATCGGCATCCAATACGGCGTCACCGCGCTGTTCTTCCTGCTCTTTGGGTTCGGCCTGATGCTCCTGATGCGCTGGCAGATTGCCAAGCCCGGCGTGCCCGTGCCCGTGCTTGGCCCGCTCATGGCCAAGGTGCTCGGCGACGCCGCGTCCGGCGGCTCGATTTCGCCCGACCTCTACAACGCATTCGGCGCGATGCACGGCACGATCATGGTCTTCCTCGCGATCGTGCCGCTCGTGTTCGCGGCGTTCGGCAACTTTGTCGTCCCGCTTCAAATCGGCGCGGTGGACATGGCTTTCCCGCGCGTGAACATGGCGAGCTACCAGTTCTACGTGCTCGGCGGCGTGATCATGCTCGTGAGCTTCTTCATCCCGGGCGGCGCGGCGCAGGCGGGGTGGACTTCCTATTCGCCTCTGGCCACCGTGATTC
The DNA here is from genome assembly GCA_016871675.1 of Verrucomicrobiota bacterium. Taxonomy (NCBI): domain Bacteria; kingdom Pseudomonadati; phylum Verrucomicrobiota; species Verrucomicrobiota bacterium. Next base: position 26,936 of record VHCN01000043.1, on the reverse strand, counting down.
CCACGGACGGGCAGACGTTCTGGCTCATCGGCATGGTGTGCCTCATCAACTCCTCGCTGCTCGGCGCGGTGAACTTCATCGCCACCATCATCCAGCTTCGCGCGCCGGGCATGACGTGGATGCGCCTGCCGTTCTTCGTGTGGTCGCAGTTTGTCACGGCGTTCCTGCTGCTGCTGGCGTTTCCGCCGCTCGAGGCTGCCGGTGTGATGCAACTCATGGACAAGGTCGCCGGCACGAGCTTCTTCCTTCCGACAGGCCTCGTGGTGAGCGCGAAGGTGGCTGAAATCTCTGGCGGCGGCAGCCCGCTGCTCTGGCAACACCTGTTCTGGTTCCTGGGGCACCCGGAGGTTTACGTGCTCATCTTGCCGGCGTTCGGCATCGTCGGCGAAATCATCGCCTGCAACACCCGGCGCCCGTTGTGGGGCTACAAGTCGCTCGTCTACTCGGTCCTCGCGATCGGATTCCTGTCCTTCATCGTGTGGGCGCACCACATGTATCTGACCGGCATGGGCACGAAGATTTCCACGTTCTTCCAGACGACCACGATGATCATCTCGATTCCGTCGGTGATCATCCTCACGTGCCTGTTCCTGTCGCTGTGGGGCGGCTCGATCCGGTTCAACACGCCGATGCTCTTCTCGCTGGCGTTCCTGCCCATGTTCGGCATCGGCGGCCTCACCGGGCTGCCGCTCGGGTTCAACTACCCGGACATCTACCTGCACGACAGTTATTACGTGATCGCGCACTTCCACTACGTGGTGGCGCCGGGAACCATATTTGCATTGTTCGCGGCCATCTACTTCTGGTTCCCGAAGATGACCGGGCGGCACATGAACGAGACGCTCGGGAAGGTCCACTTCTGGCTCTCGCTCATCGGCATGAACCTGGTCTTCCAGCCGATGTTCGTGCAGGGCATGAGCGGCATGAGCCGGCGCATGAGCGACGGCGGCGCTGCAGCTTACTCGCTCGCCACGAACCCCGGCGCCGAGGGCGCGCTCAGCGGCACGATGATCTGGCTCAACACCTTCATCGCGCACTCCGCCTTCTTCCTCCTGCTCGCTCAAGTGCCGTTCATCATCAATTTCTTCTGGAGCCTGAACAGCGGCCGCAAGGTCACCAGTGACAACCCGTGGGGCGCCACCACGCTCGAGTGGCAGACGCCCACGCCGCCGCCGCACGGCAATTTCGTGGATGCCCACGGCCACATCAACGCGCCGACCGCGGTGCGCGGGCCTTACGAATACAGCGTGCCCGGCCACCCGGCCGACTTCACCCCGCAGAACCAGCCCGAACCCGTGAAGGCCTGAGTTCCGCGCCCAACCTTATCCGAATTTCCAAAGCACCGCGACATGGACATCCCCTACACCGTCAAACCCCGTGAGGACACGGGCCTCTTCAACGCCAAGGTCGGCATCTGGCTCTTCCTCGCCTCCGAGGTGATGCTTTTCGGCGGCCTGTTCTCGTCCTACATCCTCCTGCGCGTCGGCGCCGAGGACGGCTCCTGGCCCCACGGCTGGCTCAACGTCCCGCTTGGCACGGCCAACACCATCGTGCTCATCGTCTCGTCCGTCACCGTCGTCATGGCGTGGGCGTCGCTCAAGATGAACCAGTTCTCGAAGTTCAAGCTGTATCAGGGCCTCACGGTGCTCTGCGCCCTGATCTTCCTTGTGATCAAAACCTTCGAATACAACGACAAGTTCACCCACTACGCCGTGCTGCAGAAGGACGGTTCGTATGTGGACGGCCACCTCGTCACCAAAAAGATGAACGCCGCGGGAACCGTGCTCGAATCCATCACGCTCCACGGCATGCAGACCAAGGACATCAATCAGATTGTGGACCCGCACAAACACCGGAAGGAAAAGCACGAGCACAAGGAGTTCACCATCGCGGGGACGAACATCGTCCGCTTCGCCGATGTCGCAAAAGTTGGCCAGCGAATCGCGTTCCGCCCGGTTCCTTCAATGAAGGATGCGGCCGGCAACACGCTCATGATCGGCAACCGCGCCCCGCGCTACAACACCTACACCGCGATTTACTTCACGCTCACCGGCCTGCACGCGTTGCACGTGCTCGGCGGCGCGATCGTCATCGGTTTCCTTTGGGGACCGGGCGCTGCGATGTGGCGCACGGATCCCGATCGCTTCACCAACCGCGTCGAGGTGTCCGGCCTGTTCTGGCACTTCGTCGACCTGGTCTGGATCTTCCTGTTCCCGGTCCTCTACCTCCTCTGATCTCTCTTAATCCCACTCCTACTCCTACTCCCCCTCGCATGAGCCACGACCATTCGCACGGACCCGGAGCCGCCACACACGACCACGCGCACGACATCGAGCACGTGCGCCAGTCGGTGAAGAAATATCTCTTCGTCTTCTACGCGCTCGGCGTCGGCACGATCATCACCGTGCTCGCGTCCTACGTGGATTTCGGTTCGCGAGCCGCGAACATCGCCATCGCCCTGCTCATTGCCACGGTCAAGGCCGGGCTCGTCGCCGGCTACTTTATGCACCTCATTTCCGAGCGAAAGCTCATCTACAGCCTGCTCACCTGCACTTTCTTCTTCTTCGGCTCGATGATGTTCATCTTCATCTGGGGTTCTCACGACTTTCCCGGCTCCGCGTCCCTCAAAATCCTGACCACGTTCTGGCGCTGATGTCCCTGAAGGCATTCCATATCGTGTTCATCACGGCCTCGACGCTGCTGAGCTTCGGCTTCGGCGCGTGGGAACTCCATGCCTGGCGCACGGCAGGCGCGACCTCCGACCTCGTCCTCGCCTGCGGTTCCACGCTCGCCGGAGCCGGGCTGCTTGCCTACGGCCGTTACTTTTTGAAGAAGCTCAAGCACATCAGTTACCTGTGAACCCGCGCCGCTCATCCCGGTTCGCCGCGCCCGCGCTTTGCGCGATGCTCGCGCTGTGGTCACAGGGCGCGTTCGCGTGTGCTGCGTGCTTCGGCAAGAGCGACGGCAAGCTCGCCGAGGGCATGGCCGCGGGCATCCTGAGCCTGCTCTTCGTCGCAGTGTGCGTGCTCGGCGGCATCGCGATCTTCTTCGTCCACATCATCCGCCGCGGGCGGTTGGCCGCACAGGCCGTCGCGCAAGTTTCCCAAGCCGAACATGAACTTCACTGACACCCTCAAGCATCAGATTCTCAAGCTTCCGCCCGGTGGTGCCGAACACGCGCCGAAGTTGGACGACTTCATCCTCTACGTGCACTACCTCATGGCCGCGCTGTTCGTCGGCTGGATCCTGTATTTCTTTTACGTGCTCGTGCGCTTCCGCAGCGGGGCGAATCCCAAGGCCGACTACGCCGGCACCAAGTCGCAGGCTTCGAACGTCATCGAGGGCGCGGTCATCGTCGCCGAGGCCGTCCTGCTCATCGGCTTCGCCATCCCCCTTTGGGCGCACGCGGTCGAGAAGTTCCCCGAGGAGAAGGACTCCGTGGTCATCCGCGTCATCGGCGAGCAGTTCACCTGGAACACCCGATACCCCGGCGCGGACGCCAAGTTCGGCAAGGTCGACGTCAAGTTCCTCAGCGCCACCAACCAGTTCGGCATCGACTACTCCGACCCCGCCGCCAAGGACGACATCGTCCCCTCCGCGAAGGACATCCACGTCCCGGTCGGCACCAACGTCATCATGCACATCACGTCCAAGGACGTGATCCATTCTTTCAAGATCGTCGGCTTGCGTGTCTGTCAGGACGCCATCCCCGGCATGAGCGTGCCCATCCATTTCAAGCCCACCAGGCCCGGCAAGTATCTCGTCACTTGCGCGCAGCTTTGCGGCGGCGGCCACGCCACCATGAACGCCTTCGTGACCGTCGAGGACCCGAAGGCCTTCACCGAGTGGCTCGCGAAGAATGCGAAGTCCGGCGGCGCCACGAGCTTCGAGTGACGCCCACGGTCGTCCTCGCCGACGTCCTCGCCTTCGAATCCCGCGGCTTCCCGCTTGCCGTCAACCCTCGTGCGGCGGATTCTCCCGCCCGTTCACGATGACGCCCGCCTCCCCGAACCTCGAACGCGCCGTGTGGGGCGGCCTCTTCGTCATCGTCCTGGTCCTCGCCATCGCCTACGTCAACACCGCGGGCAGGCCGCGCCCCGTGCCCGCCGCGCCGCTGCCCGTCATCGGCCCCGTCGCGGACTTCACGCTCACCAACCAGCTCGGCCGCGCCGTCACCCTCGCCGACCTGCGCGGCAAAGTGTGGGTCGCCGACATCATCTTCACCCGCTGCCCCGGCCCCTGCGCGACGATGACCCGTCAGATGGCATCGTTGCAGGCGGCGCTGCCCGACGCCCTTCCGGTGCGCCTCGTCTCGCTCACCACCGATCCCGAGTTCGACACGCCCGAAGTCTTGCGCGGCTACGGCGAGCGCTTCGGCGCGCGCCCGCCCCAGTGGTCCTTCCTCACCGGCTCCAAGCCGCAAATCGCCGCGCTCGCGGTGGACAGCCTCAAACTCGTCGCCACCGAAAAGGCGCCCGCCGAGCGCACCTCGGCCATGGACCTCTTCATCCACAGCACCCTCTACGTGGTCGTGGACAAACAGGGACGGCTTCGCGCCGCGTTCGAAACCGTCGGCGACGGCGTCAACTTCCCCCAAGTCCAGTCCAGGATCCTCTCCGCCATGAACCAGTTGCTGAACGAGAAATAAGGCCGATCGCGGCATCCGTTCAGCCCCATCCACCGTCCACCACGCACACCCTCCTCACATGACCTTGACCGACCTCCCCGCGCTGAACGCCTGCCTCAACGGCACCAGCCTCGTCCTGCTCCTGTGCGGCTGGCGCTTCATCAAGCAGGGACGCAAGGAGGCGCACCGCAACTGCATGCTCGCCGCGCTCGTGGTCTCCACGCTTTTCCTCGCGAGCTACGTGACCTACCACGTCGGGATGCAACGCCTGCACGGCGCCGCGCACACCAAGTTCCTCAACCCCGAGTGGTTCCGCCCCATCTACCTGATCATCCTCGTCACGCACCTGATCGCCGCGATGGCCATCGTGCCCATGGTGCTCATGACCCTCACCCGCGCCCTGCGCGAACGCTTCGACGCCCACAAACGCATCGCCCGCTGGACCTGGCCCCTCTGGGTTTACGTCTCCGCCACCGGCGTCGTGATCTACCTGCTGCTCTACCAGATTTTCCCACAGCGCTGACGACGCCGTGTCTGGCTTGGTTTGGCAAACGGGCTTGCTGCTTTCGCGCGGCACCGATAGGTTCCAGCGCGTCAACTCCGGCAAATCCATGGTGCGCTCGTTTCATCGCCTCGTGCTTCCCTTCGCGTGGCTTGCATTCTGCGGCGCGGCAGTCCCGGTAGTCGCGCAGGAGGAACTCATCCGCTCGTCGCGCATCCTCCGCGCCCCGGGCGCGCGGATCCCGCAAGGCGGGACGCCCAAGTTCGCCACGGCATGGCAGGACGCCATCGGGCGGGGCGACACGAACCGGCTCAAGGAGCTTCTCGCCGCCGATTCCAAGCTCGCCGCTGCGCGCACGGGCGACGGCGATTCGCCGCTGCACTTCGCCGCGAGGCAAAAGCAGTTCGACGCCTTCGCCCCATTGCGCGCGGCGGGCGCGGACCTGGAGTCCACCAACGCCGCGGGGCTCACGCCGATGCAGGCGCTGGTGCTCGCGGGGCGGCGCGCGCCGGCCGAGGCGGGCTCGGGCGAGCAGCAGGAGCCGGCCGGTTTTTACAAGCTGCTCGTGCTCGGCGCAAAGGCCGACCCTTTCACGCTCGCGGGCATCGGCGACGCCGAGTCGCTCGCGCGCGCGCTGGAGAAGTCGCCCGCGGCGTTCACGGCGCGCGACGCGCAGTCGCGCACGTTGCTGCACTGGGCCTGCGAATGCGGCCAGCCCGGCGCGCTCGCGGTCTTGCTGCCGCGCAAGCCCGCGCTGGACGCGGCGGATTTCGAGGGCCGCACGCCGCTGCACGCGGCCTCGCTGCACGGTTACGCGGAGATTGCCCGGCAGTTGCTCGACGCGGGCGCGGGGTTCGACGCAAAGGACAAGTCGGGCGCCACGCCGCTCGCGCTCGCGTCCGGGGGCGGGCACGAGAAGATCGTCGCCCGATTGCTCGAGAAGAAGCCCGCGCTCGATGTCGCCGGGAAAAACCTCACCACGCCCTTGCACCGCGCCTCGGGAGGCGGGCATTCCAAAGTCGTCGCCCAGCTCGTCGCCGCCGGGGCGCGCGTGGACGCGCTCGATGAGCGGTTGCGCACGCCGTTGCATGTGGCGGTTGCGGGCCGGCGCACCAACGCGGTCGCGGAGCTGCTCAAGCACAAGCCGGCGCTGTCCCTGCGGGACGCCGACAAGCTCACGCCACTCGAACTCGCCGCGCGCACGGCCAACGACGGTGTCATCCGGCTGCTCGTCACGCGCGACGTCGAACTGCCCGCGGACAAATCGTTGCTGGACCCGCTGCTGCATTTCGCCGCGGCCAACGGCAACACGAATCTCATCGAGCAAATCCTCGCGCGAGGCGCGGACGTGAACGCGACGAACGAGTCCGGCCAGAGCGCGTTGATCCTCGCGGCCGCGCGGCAGCAACCGCGCGCGGCGTCGCTGCTGCTCTCGCGCGGGGCGAATCCCAACTTGCGCGAGGCCGACGGCGACACGGCGCTTCACCTCGCCAAAGGCCACGAGGCGACGACGCGCGTGCTGCTGTGGGGCGGCGCGAGGGTGGACGCGACAAACGCCGCGGGCTTGAGCGCGTTCCACCTCGCCGCGGCCACCAACAACATCGTGTGGATGGACGCGCTCGTCTCGGGCGGCGCGGATGTGGACCAGCCCTTCGGCACCAACCGCGACACCGCGCTGCACGCGGCGTTCACGCGGCCGTATTACCGATACGAGCCCGACCCGCCGGGGTCGCCGGGATGGACGCTGTTCAAGACCCGGCTCGACCACGTGCTCCGCCAGCGCATCCAGGCGCAGCCGCAGCGCGATGGCATCGCGCCGGCGGCGGTGGCGGGGGTGCAGCGCATGGTCTTCCTCGGGGGGGCTGCCGCGCGACGGCCCGCGCCCGCGCAGCAGCAAAGGCCGACGAACTGGGTCGAGCTGGTGTATTCGGGCGTCAAGTTCTTCGCCGACTGGGCCAACGTGGACCCGCGCCGCGACGAGTGGCCGCCCCCGTGGCAGCCGTGGGAGGAGGCGCAGTGGCGCTACCTGCTCGCGGCCGGCGCCAACGCCCGCGTGACGAACGCCGCCGGCCTTACGCCCATGCACGTGATGCTCTCGAACATGAGCTTCCAATACGCGTGGGGCGCGCCGACGAACCCGGCCATCGCCGCGCTCGTCGCCCGCGGCGCGGACCTCGGCGCGCGCGACCGTGACGGCAACACGCCGTTGCACCTCGCGGTGACGAACGTCCAGCAGGGCGGGGCCGTCCGCACGCTCGCCGCGCTCAAGGCTCCCGGGAACGCGACGAATGCGGCCGGGCGCACGCCGCTGCACCTGCTCGTCGCAAGCTCGAGCTTCGCGCACGATCACAACGACCGCGTGAAGTCGCTGCTCGCCGCGGGCGCCGACCTGAAGCTTGGCGACTCCGACGGCAACACGCCGCTGCACCTCGCCGTGCTCAACCCGGTGCAGAGCATCTTCACTTCACTCGCGACCAACGGCGCGGATTTTTCCATCCGCAACAAGGCCGGCCTCACGCCGCTCGGGCTGGGCGTCGTGAGCAACGCGCCTCCCACCGTCCGGCCGCCGGGCGTCAACCTCGGCCTGTTCGCCGCCATCGCCGACGGCGACCTGGAGTCGCTCGACAAGCTGTTCAAGATCGATCCGCAACTTGCCGTGCTCACCAACAGCGCGGGGCAGACGCCGGTCCGCCTCGCGAGCGAACGCGGGCGGCGCGAACTCGTCGAGCGGCTCACGGCGGCCGGCGCCACGCTCGATGTGTGGTCGGCCGCGCTGCTCGGCCGCACCGCCATCGTCGAGGAGGAGCTGAAGGCAAAGCCCGGACTTGCCGCGGAACGCTATTTCGGGGACACGCTGTTGCATCGCGCGGCGGCGAGTGGCGACATACGGACGGCCGCGCTGCTGTTGCGCCACAAGGCTGACGTGAACGCCGCCGACCCGCGCGGGCTCACGCCACTCGGCCGCGCGCTCGCCGCGAACCACGCCGACGCGGCAGCCGCGCTGCGCAAGGCCGGCGCGACGGAGAGCATTTTCGACGCGGTCGCCGCGGGCGACGCCGCGATGGTGGCCGCGTTGCTCGGCCGCGAGCCGGCGGCGGCGCGGGCGACCAACGAGGGACGATTCACCGCCCTGCACGCCGCGGTCGAGCGGGGCGTGCTCGAAGTCGTGCGCACGCTTCTCGACGGAAAGGCCGACCCGTCCGCGCCCGTGCTTGCGACGAATGTCCCCGCGGGCTCGGTGCCGCCGGGCTCGGGCCTTGCGCCGCTGCACCTGGCCGTGTGGTCGAACCGCGTCGACCTCGCGGCGCTGCTGCTCGCGCGCGGCGCGAATCCGGACACGATGGACGCGATGGGCTTCGGACCGCTGCATCACGCGGCCGCGATGGGCTCGATCGAAATGGCTGGCCTGCTTCTCTCCAACAAGGCAGCCGCGAATCTTGCGGCGCCGCCCGAGCCGGCAACCCATTCGGCCACGGCCTCGGCGCGGCCCGCGGGGCATACGCCGCTGCACGTTGCGGTGAGCTTTGGGCAGACGAATGTCGTCTCGCTTTTGCTCGCGAGCGGGGCGGACATCGAGGCGACGAATCACTTCGGCATCACGCCCGTGATTGCGGCGCGTTACGGGGCGATGCCGTCCGGCTCGCCGCCCATCGGCGCGTCGCCGGCACTCTCTGTTGCGGTGCGCGCGTTCAACTCGCGCACCAACCGCGTGCCGGTGCAGGACATGGTGGACTTGCTCCGCAAGCACGGCGCCGCCGAGCCCGTGCGCCCGCCGGCGCCGCGGCGTCCCGCCACGCAACGGCCCCGACAGGCCGACGTGGTTGTGCCCGCGGTCAAGCTGCAGAACGCGCAACCGTGAGGAGCACGGCCTGGCGGCTTTCGGCTTTCCATTCGGCCGCTGACGGTTATCGTCGGCCCAACTCTGGGAAAACCACCGAGATGAAAACCATCCGCATCTGGCTCGCCAGTTCCGTCCTTGCCGCTGCCTGCGCCGCGCCTGCGCAGGACAAGGTCTTCTCCGGCCCTCAACCCGGCGAGAAGGTCACGCCCTTCAAGGTCGTGACCATGACCGGCGCCGACGCCGGCAAGGAGCGCGACTTCGTGGCGGACTTCAAGGGCGCGCCCACCGTGTTCGTGTTCGTTCACGGCGTCGAGCGCTCGATGACGCCGCTGCTCACGGTCGTGGATCAATACGCATCAGAAAGGAAGGAAACGCTCCGCTGCGCGTTCGTTTTCCTCGACGGCGACCGCGTGAACGCCGGGCAGCGCATCCCGGCGGTTGCGGGTTCGTTGCGTTTGAAGTCGCCCGTCACGCTCTCGGTCGACGGCGCGGAAGGGCCCGGCAATTACGGGCTCAACAAGCAATGCCTGCTCACGCTCGTCATTGCGAAGGACAACAAGGTGACGGCGAACTTCGCGCTCGTGCAGCCCGGCATCGCGGACGCGCCCGCCGTGCTCAAGGCGCTGGGCTCGATGATTGGCGATGCCAGCCCGCCCGATGCCGAGGCGCTCCGCGAGCGTCGCATGGCTGAACTCGGTGCGGGCAAGGGCCGGCCCGCCGCCGACGGCGCAATGAGGATGCGCCCCGCCGAGCTCGACTTGTCCAAGCTCGACCTGGGCAGCGAGCGCGCACTGCGCGCCGCGGTGCAGGCGTTGACCAATGAAGTCGTGCGCCTGCGCGCCGAACTCGCCGCCGCGCGCGGTTCAGCCGCGGGCACGGCGAAGCGCGACCCCGCCGCGCAGCCGAAACGCGAGGCGCCGAAGGGGGAATTGCCCGGCGCCGCGCCGACGGACCCGCGGTTGCTCGAGATGTTGCGCGCCTTCATCCAACCGGGCAACGACAAGGCACGCGTGGACGCCGTGTTGAAGGAGGTCGAGGACTACGTGAAAGGCAACACGGACCTGACGAAGCAGGCCGTGGATGGCTGGGTGCGCGTGCTGCATCTAAAATACGGCACCGAGTATGCCCACGCGCAAGGGCAGAAGATGGTGGACCGTTTCAAGAAGTGAGGCGGGCGTGCACTCGGCGGCCATCCTGCTCCCGCTGTGTTGCGCCGCGGCGTCGTTCGCCGCGGCCGCGCCCCGCGCTCCGTTGCCAGCGAGTTTTCCCACCGAAGTCCTGCCGATACTCACGAAGGCTGGTTGCAATGCGGGCGCGTGCCACGGAGCGGCAACGGGACAGGGCGGTTTCAAGCTCAGCCTGCTCGGTTACGATCCGGAAGCCGACCACGAGTCCATCACGCGTGAACTTGGCGGGCGGCGGATCAACGCCGCGTCGCCCGTCGAGAGCTTGTTGCTCCGCAAGCCGACCCGCGCGGTCGCGCACAAGGGCGGCAAACGACTCGTGCCCGGCTCGCCCGATCACGAACGGCTCGCGCAGTGGATCGCGGCGGGCGCGCCGTTCGGCGATCGCGACCTGCGGGTGCAGTCGCTCGCGGTGCTTCCCGCGGGGCCCGTGATGCTCGCGCCCGGCCAGTCCACCACGCTGCGTGTCGAGGCGAAGACGCAACTCGGCTCCCGCAACGTGACAGGCCACGCGCTCTTTACGGTGCTCGACGACTCGATTGCCGAAGTGGATGCGAAAGGCGTCGCCACCGTGCGCGGCCGCGGGATGACGGCGGTGATGGTTCGATTCGGAGGACAAGTCGCCGCGGTGCGCGTCGGCTCGCCGTTCAACCACCTCGCCGTGAAGGCCGCGGATTTTCCCGCGAACAATTTCATCGATGAACAGGTGCTTGTGGAGTTGCAGCGGCTCGGTCTGCCGCCGTCGCCGCTGTGCGATGACGCCACATTTTTGCGACGCGTCACGCTCGACGTCGCCGGCCGGCTGCCGACGGAGAGCGAAGCGCGGGCGCCCGCCGCGCCGGACCGCGCGCAGGTTGTTTCGCGGCTGATCGCCTCGGAGGACTTTACCGACTACTGGACGCACAAACTCGCGGACCTGCTGCTCATCAATTCGCGCCGGCTCGGCGACGCGCCGGCGCGCGCATATCATGCGTGGCTGCGCCGGCAGGTCGCGCAGAACTCGCCGCTCGACCGCCTCGCGCGCGAGTTGCTCACGGCCACGGGCGAGGCGTCGCTCGTCGGCCCGGCCAATTTCCACCGGCTCACGCGCGACCCGCGCGACATGGGCGAGTTCGTGAGCCGCGCGTTCCTCGGCACGCAAATCGCCTGCGCGCGATGCCATGCGCATCCGTTTGCGGGGTGGACGCAGGATGATTACCACCGGTTCGCGGCGTTCTTCGCGCGCACCGCGTGGGACGGCGAGCGCATCCTCGTGGCGAGTCGCGGCGAGGTGGCGCACCCGAAGACGGGGAAGGACCTGGCGCCCCGCGCGCTCGGAGTGCCGATCGCCAGACCGGCGCGTCCCGATCCCCTTGACGAGCGTGACACGGCCCGATCCGGGGATCGTCGCTCCGGCGAAACAGCCGATCGCCGCGTGATGCTGGCCGGCTGGCTCGCGTCGCCGGACAATGTGTTGTTTGCCCGCGCGTTTGTGAACCGTGTGTGGAAGGAACTCATGGGCCGGGGTCTCGTGGAGCCGGTGGACGACTTGCGTGACTCGAACCCGCCGACGAATCCCGCGCTGCTTGACGCGCTCGCAGCGGACGCTGCCGCGAACGGTTTTGACCTGCGGCATCTCGTGCGGACGATTGTGAACTCCCGGACTTATCAGCTCGATTCACGCGCCACGGCATTGAATCGCGCGGATGACCGCTTCGGATCCCACGCCCTCGTCAAGCCGCTGCCCGCCGCGGTGCTCGCGGACGCGATCGCGCAGGCAACAGGCGCGCCGCAGTCGTTTGCGGGCTGGCCTGCGGGCACGCGCGCGGTGCAACTGCTCGACGCGCAGACGGCGAGTTACACCCTGGATGTGTTCGGCCGCTGCACGCGGGAGACGGCCTGCGAAGTCCCGGCGCGCACGGGCGGCGGGCTCGCGCAGGCATTGCACCTCATCAACGGGTCGTCACTTTCTGAGCAGCTTCGCGCCGGTGTCGCGACACTCCTCCGGCAAGGTCCGCGCGAGGCCGACCGGCTCGTTGAGGAACTCTGGCTTCGCAGCCTTTCGCGCCTGCCCGATGCCAGGGAGCGCGCGTGGGGCGTCCAAGTGCTTTCAAAGTCCTCCTCGAAACAAACCGCGATAGAGGACTTGCTTTGGGCCCTGCTGAACACCAGGGAATTCGCGGTGAATCACTGATCCGGCGGTGCGGGGATGGCGAAATGACATGTCATCCCGTGAACAATGGACTCCATCGGCACGTGCGGGACTGATCGCGCGTTGCCCGGCTGTATTCAGGAATTGGCCGGCATGCGGGCTCGAGGGGGCGCACAATTGGAAATTGGCAATCCCTCGCGCCGCTCTTACGCTGGCGCCGCATGATTACGCGCTATTCCCGACCGGAAATGCGGTCCATCTGGACGGACGAGAACAAGCTCAAGCTCTGGCTCGAGATTGAACTGCTCGCGAGCGAGGCGTTGGTCAGGGAGGGCGTCGTGCCTGCCGGGGATTTCAAGAAGATCAAGGCCGGGTGCGACAAATGGTTCGCTGACCTCCCCGGTCTCGTCGCCCGCCAGCGTGAACTGGAGAAGGTTCTCAACCACGACGTCATCGGCTTCACCACGGCCGTCGCCGAGGCCATCAACGGCAAAGCCAGCCGCTGGTTTCATTTCGGACTCACGAGCAGCGACGTGGGCGACACCTGCTACGCCGTGCAGATGATGCAGAGCGCGGACCTCCTCATCGCCGATGTGAAGGCCGTGCTGCCCGTCATCGCGCGCCGGGCGAAGGAGCACAAGTTCACGCCCTGCATCGGGCGCAGCCACGGCATCCACGCCGAGCCGACCACCTTCGGGCTCAAGCTCGCGCTGATGCACGATGAATTCACCCGTGCATTGCGGCGGCTCGAAGGCGTGCGCGACGTCGTAGCCGCGGGGAAGATCTCCGGCGCGGTCGGCACCAGCGCGCACCTCTCGCCGCGCGTCGAGGCCTACGTCTGCAAGAAGCTCGGCATTCGCCCCGCGCCCATCGCCACGCAAGTCGTGCCGCGCGACATCCACGCCGAATTCCACCTCGCGATGGCCCTCGTCGGCGCGAGCATCGAGCGGTGGGCGGTTGAGTTCCGTCATCTGCAACGCACCGAAGTGCTCGAAGCCGAAGAAGCGTTCGCCGTCGGCCAGAAAGGCTCGAGCGCCATGCCGCACAAGCGCAACCCCATCACGTGGGAGCGCCTCACCGGCCTCGCGCGCGTGTTGCGCGGCAACGCGCTTGCAGCGCTGGAGAACGTCGCCCTCTGGCACGAGCGCGACATCAGCCACAGCAGCGTCGAACGCATCATTTTCCCCGACAGTTGCGCGCTGCTGGATTACATGTTCGGCTTGCTCAGGCGCCTGATGGACGGCCTGGTCATCTATCCCGCGAACATGAAGAAGAACCTCGGCCTCTCACTCGGCATGTGGAACAGCCAGACCGTGCTTCTCGCCCTCATCCGCAAAGGACTCACCCGGGAAGCCGCCTACAAGCTCGTGCAAACCGCCGCGATGAAAGCGTGGGAAGTCAAACACGCCGGCCGCGACGACGTCGATTTCCTCGACGTGCTCATGGCGACGCCCGAAGTCGCACAGCATTTCATGAAAGGCGAACTGGAAAAACTCTGCTCCCTGGAGTTTCACTTCAAGGAAGTGAACAACCGGTTTAGAAAGCTGCGGGTATGAGTGTTCCTGCTGAACGGACCTGCAAGGCCAGAACGATGAACGCGTCTGCCTCGGCCGTCCCCGCCGCCGTCATGATCGTCATGGCCGCCGTAGCCTCCGGCTGCGAGGCGGAGCGCAAATCCGAACCTCCCATGAAAGAAACCCAGACCACGGTGACCAACCCGGCGGGCTCGAGCACGAAGTCCGATGCGGACTGGCGCAAGGAACTCACGCCCGACCAATATCACGTGCTCAGGCAGGCGGGCACGGAGCGGCCGTTCGGGCCCGCTTACGAGGAGTTCAACAGGCAGGGCCCGGGCCTCTACAGCTGCGCGGGGTGTGGCGCCGAACTGTTTTCGTCGAGGGAGAAGTTCGATTCGCACTGTGGCTGGCCGTCGTTCTACGACCCCTCGAACGCGAAAAACGTCGTGACCCGCGAGGATGTGACGATGGGGATGGTGCGCGTCGAGGTGCTCTGCGCGAAGTGCGGCGGGCATCTGGGCCACGTGTTCAAAGGGGAGGGCTTCAAGACGCCGACAGACCTGCGCTACTGCATCAACGGCATCGCCCTGAAATTCACGCCCGGGCCCATCGCGCCGGGTGAGGCTGACATCCCCGCGAAACGCTGAGCCGCACCGGAACGGTTGCTTCGCCGCCGTGGGTTCAACCCGCGGCCGCTCATAGTCCGGCAGAATCTCGGGAAACACCGCACCACGCGCGGGGCCGCAGCCCGGGACCGGCTCGAATACCTTCGCGCCCGGGCGGGTCAGTTGGCATGCTAAATCCATGAGCCGCGCAGCAATCCAACTCGCCCTCGGCATGTATGCGCTCGGCGCGTGCGGGTCGGCAGCCGCCGCCGAACCGAGCGCGCGCGACGTGGACTTTTTCGAGACGCGCATCCGCCCGGTGCTGGCGGAGAAGTGCTTTTCGTGCCACTCCGGGCGGGCGCAGAAACTCAAGGGCGGCCTTCGCCTCGATTCCCGCGCGCACACGCTCAAGGGCGGCGACACCGGTCCGGCGCTGGTTCCCGGCGACCCCGACCACAGCGCGATCCTCCGGGCTGTGCGCTGGCGCGATCCGGAATTTCAGATGCCGCCCAAGGAGAAACTGCCGGATGAAGTCATCGCAGACTTTGAAAAGTGGGTGAAACACGGCGCGCCGTTTCCCGACAAGCCCACCCTCGTCGCGAAGCCCGCGCCGCCGTGGTGGGAACTTGTCCCGGACAACAAGCTCCTGCCACCCGCGAAGCCCATCACCGAGGTCGTGAATCACTACATCGAGGCGAAACTCAAATCGGCCCGCGTGAAGCCCGCGCCGCGCGCCGAGGATTCGACCCTCGTGCACCGATGGTCGCTCGACTTGGTCGGCCGCATCCCGACCGCACCCGAAGCGCTGCAGTTCATCGAGTCGAAGTCGAAGGACAAGCCCGCGCACGCCGTGGATCGGCTGATGGCTTTGCCCGGATTCGCGCGCCACCTGGTGAACGAACTCGACTGGCTCCTGATGTCCGGCGAGCGGAGCGACCTTCGCAGCTATCTCTCGCCCGCGGTCGAGGAGACCCGGCCGTGGGATCGCGTCTTCCGGGAGTTGATGCTCGCGCGCGACGCCGAGGCGAAGGGGTCATCCGCCTTTCTCCGCGCCCGCGTGAGGGATCCCGACCGGATGGTCAACGACGTGAGCGTGCGCTTCTTCGGCGTGAACATCAGTTGCGCGCAATGCCACGATCACCCGCTCGTGCCGTCGTGGAAACAGGACCACTACTTCGGGATGAAGTCGTTTTTCAGCCGCACGTTTGACTTCGGCGACTTCGTGGCCGAGCGCGACTACGGGGCGCCGGTCAGCTTCAAGACGACGAAGGGCGAGTCGAAGGAGGCGAAGCTGATGTTCCTGACCGGCCGCACCCTCGACGACCCCGCGCCCGCGGAGCCGACGGCCGAGCAAAAGAAAAACGAGAAGCAGATGATGGAGGACTTGAAGAAAAAGAAGGCGCCATGGCCCGAACCGAAGTTCAGCCGGCGCGCGCAACTCATCGAAGCGGGGTTGCGCCCCGGGGACGAGGGCTTCTTCGCGCGCGCCATCGTGAACCGCATGTGGGCGCAACTCTTCGGACGCGGGCTCGTGATGCCGCTGGACCAGATGCACGGCGCCAACACGCCGAGCCACCCGGAATTGCTCGCGTGGCTCGCGCGCGACTTCACCGCGCACGGATACGACCTTCGCCGGCTCATGCGCGGATTGGTGTTGAGCGAAGCATACGCGCGGACGAGCCGGTGGGGCGACAGCCAGCGGCCCGATGCCGCGCTCTTCGCCGTGGCGGTTCCGCGCGCGCTGACGCCGCAACAACTTGCGCTCTCACTCCATGTCGCGGCGGCGAATCCCGGCGCCGTCCGCACGCCCGAGGACGCGGCCAGATTGCTTAAGTCACTCGAATCCGCCGCGCAGGGTTGGGCGGGCTTGTTCGAGCGCACCGAGGAGAACTTCCAAGTGAGCGTGGACGAGGCGCTCTTGCTCAGCAACAGCGAGCGGATGCAGCGCGAGTTGCTCGCGGACGCCGAGACCAGGCTGCTCCGCCGCGTGATGAGCGAACCCGATCAGTCCAAGGCCGTCTCGCTGGCGTTTTGGAATGTGCTGTCCCGCGCGCCGCATGCGGCCGAGATCAAGGCCATCCTCGCCTACCTTGACAAACACGGCGCACAGCAAGCCGAGCCGTGGCGGCACGTGCTGTGGTCGTTGATGACCGGCACCGAATTCCGCTTCAATCACTGACTTGGTGTCGAGGGTCCGCCGCGCGAACGTTGGGGGAGTCGTCCCGCGCCGCCTTCCCTCATCCTCCTGCTGCCTCCTGCCCGACACCGAACGAGTCCTCAACTCAACTTCGGCGCTTCCACCGCATTCCAGGCCGCGCCGACGGCGCCCGCGAATTCGCCGAGCATCGCGGGAAGGATGCGCGTGCGGTGTCGCGTCGGCCGCCACTCCATTTCATCGAGATAATCTTGAAGCGGATTGAACAGCGCCGGCCCCGCCTTCGAGATGCCGCCGCCAAGCACCACGGCCTCCGGGTCCACGATGTTGATGAATGACGAGATCGAACAGGCGAGCGCGCGGACGGACCGCAGCCACACGTTGGTGGCCTCGGCGTCGCCGCCGAGATGCGCTTCGACCAGATCCTTCGTGGTGGTGAAGCGGCCGTTGCTCCGCTTGGAAAGCGTGTGATTGCCGATCGCGTCCTCGAGGCTGCCCGGCATGTTCGTGATGTCCGGCGCGCCGCTCATGTCCACGGTCGCGTGGCCAAAGTGTCCCGCGCGACCGCACCGGCCGCGCACGAGCATTCGCTCGGTCATGAACGCGCCGCCCACGCCCGTGCCGAGCGTGAGCAGGATGGCGTGCTTGAAGCCACGCGCCGCTCCGATCCACGCCTCGCCGAGCAACGCGGCGTGTGCGTCGTTTAACACGGGGACGGGCTTCACCGAGCCGAGGTGCTTCGTCCAGTCGAGTCCTTCGAGCCCTTGCAGTCGCCCCGGCATGCACGCGACCGAACGGCCGTCGACCGCCGCGAGTCCCGGCGCCGAGATGCCCACCGCGTCGGGAGGCCGGCCGAGTTCACCCTGGACGTCCCAGTAAACCCGGCGGACTTTCTCGGCCCAATCCATCGGAACCACCGGGTCGAACGGGAGGTTCTTCTGCGATTGCGACTGGCCCGAGGCGTTGATGGCCATCGCCTTGATGCAGGATGCGCCGAGGTCGATGCCGAGAGAATAGTCCACGCGGGATCGGGTTGGGGTTGCGGCTGACGCCGAGATTCATGCGCCGACTCGATGCGGCACACAACTCCAAACTGCAGCACTCGAGAATGGAATGCGGGTGTTCCGCTCACGAACTCACTGTCCACCCGCCGTCCACCGCAAGCACTTGTCCCGTCACGAACCGCGACGCGTCCGACATGAAGAATACCGCCGCCGCGTCGCAATCCTCCGGCCGCCCAATGCGCCCGCCGTCTAGCGGTTGCTTCGCGCGGATGAACTTCAGAATCCGCGCATCCGCCTGCGCCCGCTTGGACATCGGCGTGGCCACCAAACCGGGGGCGATTACGTTGAAGCGGATGTTGTCCCGCGCGTAGCGGGCGGCGGCCGCCGTGGTCAACCCGATGACCGCCGCCTTCGCCGCGGCATAAGCATGCGTCGCGAAAAACTCCGGCGACGGCGACCAGCCCAGCACGGAGCTGGTGTTAAGAACCGTGCCGCCGGTTCCCTGGTGCAGGAACTGGCGCACCGCCGCGCGGTTGGAGTGGAACACCGACGTCATGTTCAGCCGAAGCGTGAACTCCCACCCTTCGTCCTTGAGTTCGTGCAGCGGCCCGTCGCCCGCGGCGCGTCCGCTGCCGCCGGCGACGTGATACAACCCGTGAAACCCGCCGAACACGCGCACGGCCGCGGCGATCGCGCGCGCGGCCGTCCGCGGTTTCGCGGCGTCCCCGCGGACGCCCCACGCGGCCGCGCCGAGTTCCTTCACTGCAGCGGCTGCTTTCCGCGCCTCGCGGCCGACAACGACGACCCTTGCGCCCGCGGCGACGAACGCCCGCGCTGCGGACAATCCCAATCCGCCCGTGCCGCCCATGATGACGAGGACCTTTCCGGAAAGTGTGTTCATGCCTCCTTGATACCGCTTTCCCGCGCGCTTGGGTAGGCGCGTTGTCGTCGTGTCGCGTTCACGTCTTGCGCTGGGCGCGTGGCTTGGGTTTGATGCGCGCCTCATCGTGACCGCGCGCAAACCCGCCATCGCCTTCATCTTCGTCACGCTCACGCTCGACATCCTCGGCATCGGGCTGATCATCCCGATCCTGCCGCGGCTCATCGAGAACTTCCACGGCGGCAACGCCGCCCATGCCGCGCACACGGTCGGGATGCTCTCGGCGCTGTATTCGCTGATGCAGTTCGGCTTCGCGCCGCTGCTCGGTTCGCTCTCGGACCGCTTCGGGCGGAGGCCCGTCATCCTCGGCTCGCTGCTCGGCTCGGGGCTCGATTACTTCCTGCTCGCGTTCGCGCCGAACCTCGCGTGGTTCTACGTCGGCCGTGTCATCGCGGGCATCACGGGCGCGAACTTCTCCGCGGCCACCGCTTACATCGCGGACGTGAGCCCGCCCGAGAAGCGCGCGGCGAACTTCGGCCTCATCGGCGCGGCATTCGGGCTCGGGTTCATCCTCGGACCCGCGCTCGGCGGCGTGCTCGGCGACGTCGGGTTGCGCGTGCCCTTCTTTGTCGCGGGAGGGCTCACGCTGCTCAACACGCTTTACGGCTGGCTCGTGCTGCCCGAGTCGCTCGCGCCGGAGAACCGCCGGGCCTTCGCATGGAACCGCTCGAATCCCGCCGGCTCGCTGCTCGCGCTGCGTCGCTATCCGATGGTGTTCGGTCTGACGGGCACCTACTTTCTCTTCTACCTCGCGCACCAAGTTTATCCGGCCATCTGGGTGCTCTACACAAGCTACCGTTACCAGTGGACCGTCGCCCAGACGGGGTGGTCGCTGGCGCTCGTCGGCCTGATGGCGGCCATCGTGCAAGGCGGGCTGACGCGCGTCGTCGTTGCCAACCTCGGCGAGCAAAGGTCGGCGATCTTTGGGCTCACGGTTTCGGTTGTGGCGTATGCCCTCTACGGCTTCGCCCCCGAAGGCTGGATGATGTATGCGATCATCTGCTTCGGCTCGCTTGGTGGCGTGACCACGCCCGCGTTACAGGGGCTCATCTCGCGCAGCACCGGCGCGGATGAACAAGGCGCGGTGCAGGGCGCGCTCACGAGCCTCGCCAGCGTGACCGGAATCCTCGGCCCACCGATCGTCACGGGGCTCTTTGGATTCTTCATCAGTCAGGGCGCGCCGATGAAGCTGCCGGGCGTCGCGTTCTATTTCAGCTCCCTGCTGTCCGTCGGCGCGCTCGTGCTCGCCGCGCGATCGTTCCGAAGGAATGGCTCGGATGCGAAACCCGGTGCGCCCGCCCCAGCGGCTCAACCGTAGTCGATCGCCAGCACTTCGAGCTCCTCCTCGCCGGCGGGGATTTTGAAACGCACCCGCTCGCCCACCGTCGCCTCCATCAACGCCCGGGCGAGCGGCGAGCGGAAACTGATCCAGTGGGGCTCCAAGTCCGCCTCGTGGAAGCCGACGATTCGATACTGCGCCTGCTCGTCGTTGCGCTCGCGCACGGTGACAGTCGCGCCGAGTTTCACCTGCAACCACGGCTTCTCCGGGGCGCGCACGATTTCCGCGCCGTGCAGGCACTGTTGGATGTGCGCAATGCGCGCGTCGGCCTCCCGCAACGCGCGCTTGTCATCCGGCGTGTCGCCCGCGGCGACCCACCGGGGCCGCTCCACCTCGACAAGCCGCGCCAGTTCCGAGCGCAAGCGCCTCTCGCCCTCGGCCGTGAGCAAGTTCCTCACGCCCGCGGGCAGGGGCGGCGGGAGCCTCGGCGCCGCCGGTCGTTCCGGCAGGTCGTTGTCTTCTTTGACAAAGGCGCGGCTCATCCGATCCCCCTTACTGCAACCACGTCAGCGCCGGCCGTCTCAGCGTCGCCTCGAACTCGCGCTCGCTCGCGAAGCGCGCGCGGCCCCTCGACTCGTCGCCGTCGAGAAACAGCACGAACTCGAGCTGCGCGCCGGCCGTGCCGCGCTCGTCGCAGCACTTCCTCACGATTTCGAGCGCCGGCATCGTCTTGCGGCCGAGCACCTCGACGAGCGGGAACTGGATGTCGCCGTCATACGCGCGAAACACCAGCTCCGTGCACACGAGCTTGTCCGTGCTGAAGAAGTCGAACTCGAAGTCATACGGCTTGCCGACGTGGCTGAACGCGCGCGCGATGCCCTCGCGAATCCGCTCCGGCGCGAGCCGCGGCCGCATCACCGCGCACGAATCGCCGCCGCCGATGGATTCCTCGAGCGACGAAAACACGACGCCCTCGCTGATGGACTCGATGATCACGTGCACGTCGCCGTGCGCGTCGCGCTTGATGAAGTTCGCCCATTGCGGAGCGACGCGCGGGTCCGTGTCGAGCCCGAGCTTTAGGAGATCCGCGGGCGTGCCGACGTAAAGGGTCGCGTGCGGCCAGTAGCCGGGAAGAAACGCGTTCGAGAGAAACCAGTTCCGGCGCTCGATCACGATGTCGCCGGGCTGCAGCCTGCCGCGAAGCTCCGCGAGTTGCGCCGCGTCGATGAGCGACCGGCCGTGCCGCGGCTTGCGAATCTTGGTGTCGCCGACCCAGAGCGACACGGCGGACTTGACCTGATAGATCGCCTCGCGCGTCGCGTCGCGCGCCTCGGCGGCCACCGCGCGCACGGCGCCGTCGCGGAGTTGCGGCGAGAGTTTCGCGATGGCTTCACGCCCGCGGGAGATGGCCGCGAGGAAATCCGAGTGCGGTGTGGCGCGGTCGAATCCCGCGCGCGCGTAATCGGCCTGGAGCGCGTCGTGCCGGCGCAGCGCGCTGTCGAGCAACTTCCGGTGTTGCGATTGGGTCAGGTTTTTCTGAATCGTGTTGAAGAGGTCCGGCGGGATGCCCCACAGCGGCTCGGCCTCATTGAACTTCCTCACCGTTTCCGGCGACCGGTTGAACTGCGTGACGAACTTGAGCGAGGTCGCATAGAGCGACACACTCGCGGCGTGGCCGAGCAGGCCCGCGCGCCGCCGCAACGCGTCGTCGCGCACGGCGGCCACGTCCTGATACCGCCACGCGAGGCGCAGCAGCGCGGCGCGGCAGTTCAGATAGGTGAGCAGGAGCTGACGCACGGTGTCGTTGTCGTCCTGCTTGAGGTAACTGCGCTGGCCCGAGGCGAACTCGCCCTGCACCTGCACGGCGCGGGCTTCGAGCTCCGCAACGCTGAGGAGGACATTGCCCAGCGCGCCCTCGTCCGCGGTGATCTGCGCGGCAAGCGCGCCGGACGAGAGTTTGCCAAGGTCTGGGCCGGGAAATGAAAATTCGGCGAGCGGGCGGTTCTTGTAAGCCGCCATCGCCCACGCGAGCAGCGCAGCCGCGAGCGCGAACGAAGCGGTCCAGACCGCGAACTGTTTCGCCCACCATTGCCAAGGGAACGGACGCGGCGCGAGCGGCAGCACGGGACGCGCGCGCAGATATTCCTTCGCGAGTTCGGCGAGCCTGGCGCCGGCTTCGGACTGTCCGCGCCGCAACTCGTCGAGCTTCGCGGGCTGGAACAGCAGCTTCAGTTCGTTCACGAGCCGCCGGGAGACGTCGCGCACGTTGCGCCAGTAGCCGAGCGCGAACGCGCCCGCGAACGGCATCAGCCCCGCCCACGTCCACGCGACCCATGGCAGGAAATACCACTTGGCCATCCACCACCACACAAGCGCATACCACGCGCCATAAGCCGGCAGGCCGACCGCGAGCCGCATCAACGAGGTCGTCATCCGGCCGGGCGCTTGCAGCTTGGAGGCGACGCCACGCACGACAAGGAACGGCACGAGGTGATGCAGCGTGCCGACCAGCACCGGCACGACTCCGAACGCAAGCCGCGCCACTGCCCACACGAGTCCGAGCAGGAACCGCAGCCCACGTTGCCGGAGGATGGGTGAATGAACCGTCAGCCCGCACGCCGCCGCGCGTTCGCGGTGTTCGTTGATCGCCGTGGCCGTGGCATCCGCGCGGGCGCGGTCCGCCCCGGCGAAGTGATTCATCGCATCGGCGACGCGCTTGCGCTGGCGCACGCGCGCGATGGGATCCGAGAACCGCTCCCGCCCGGCGGGCACGAGCGCCTCGAGGTCGAGCAGCAGCGGCTCCCATCGCTCGTCTTCGAGGTGCACCACGATTTCCTTGAGCCGGCGGTCGATCTCGGCCGTGAGTTCGCGCATCGCGACGCGTTCTTCCGGATGGCGGGCGAGGAATGCCGCGGCGTCAACCGGGTCGCCGACGCGCACCCACACCGCGCTGCGGAAGCGTTCCTTCGCCTCGAAATTGAGCCCGAGCGGGATGATCTTGAGGCCCTTCGCGCCCCCGGCGACGGCTTGTTGCGCAATGCGCGCGGCGCCGGTGCGAACCTTCTCGACCTTCATCGCGTCGTGCGACTTGCCTTCGGGGAAAATGCCGACCGCGCCGCCGGCCACGATGCGTTCGGCCGCAGCGGCGAGGGATTCGAGATTGCGCGCCACTTGCGAGCGGTCGTCGCTGCCGCGAAAGGCCGGCACCATGCCGAGCGCGCGCATCGCGGCGCCGAGCACGGGCACATCGAAGAGCGGCGCCTTGGCGAGAAAGTGCACCGGGCGCCGCGCGGTGATGCCGACGATGGCCGGGTCCATGAGCGACGCCGCGTGATTCGCAACGAAGAGGACCGGGCCGGTCGCCGGCAAACGCTCGCGGCCGGAGACCTCGATGGTCGGGTAGTAGAGCCGCACCGCGCCACGGGCAAGCGTGCGCGCGAGACGGGCCATCATCGAGTCGGGCACGACGGCGGTTGTAGCGCAAACCGCGAGGGACCGGAAGCGGCATCACACTGCCGCCAAAGGCGATTGTGACAGCGCGCGAACGGGCGGCTTGCTCGGCGCCGAGGGAAAATCCGGCCTGAAATTCCCTGGCGCAGTCCGGGCACATGCCGTGAGTCACGCGTTTGCCCGTCTGCCGGGTGAAGTGCTTCTCGAGCGACTGCCTGTTCTCCTCGACCTTGATCTTCCGGCACCACGCGCAGATTTGCAGGAAGTTCTCAAGGTAGCTCAGGCGCGACATGATGCGATAGACTTGGTAACCGGAGAGTCCTCACAGCATGAGGATGACGACCGTCTTGCTGATGCCCTCGACGATGTTGATGTCCTGCTTGGTGCCGCCGAAGACACGGTGCGCGAGGTCGAAAAGCTCGTAGGACCAGGTGAGGATGATGACCGTCAGGAATCCGAGACGGTGCCAGAGCGGCGGCCGGTCCGCGCCGCAAGTAGCAACTCATCGAATCTCCGCGAACGGCACCCGCCGCACGCGCCGCCGCCGGAACCACGCCATGGCAAAGAGGTCGGCGATCCCGCGCCCGAGGCGGTTCCACACGCCATACTTCGAGACGCCCGCGACACGGGGGCGGTGGTTCACAGGCACCTCGCGACAGCGGAATCCGCCGCCGTGCACGAGGATCGGCAGAAACCGGTGCAGCCCGTTGAAGCCGAACAAGCCGTCGAGGCACTCGCGGCGAAACACGCGCAGCGCGCAGCCGCTGTCCGCAACGTCCACGCCCAGCATGCCACGCCGCGCGGCGCGGGCGATGCGCGAGGACACGCGGCGCAGCCACGTGTCGCGGCGGCTTGCGCGCCACCCGCTCACGAAATCGCACGAGTCCAGTTCGCCAATCAGTCTCGGCAAGTCGGCGGGGTCGTTCTGCAAGTCGCCGTCGAGTGTCGCAAGCACCGGGCTTGTTGTGGCGGTGAAGCCCGTCCACACTGCCGCACTCTGCCCGGAATTGCGCTCCAGCCGCAGCCCGCGGACACGGGCATCGGCCGCGTGCGCCTCGGTGATGCGCCGCCACGTGTCGTCCGTGCTGCAATCGTCCACGAGCACCAGTTCCCAACTCCGTGAGACGGCCGACATCGCTGCCGTCACCTCGCGCGCGAGGGGCAGCACGTTCTCCGCCTCGTTGAACACGGGCACCACGATGGACAGCTCGCACGGCATCGGATGCCGAGGATAATCGCCCGGCTCCCCGCGCGGGAACAGAATTTTCCGCGCGCGAAGTCGGATTGAAACCTTCCCGCGATCCGACCGTCTGCCTTTGCACTGCCGCCATGATGAACCGCCCCGCCACGCTTGGTGCCTGTCTCACGATCGCCGCGGCATTCGTCGTCTCGGTCTCCCTTCGCGCCGCCGACAAGTTGCTGCCGTCCGAGACAATCACGCCCGACCAGCTCGCGTTCTTCGAGAAGCGCATCCGGCCCGTGCTCGCGGCGAAGTGCTACAAGTGCCATTCCGCCGAGGCCGAGAAAGTCAAAGGCGGGCTGCTGCTCGATACGCGCGACGGCATCCGCCTGGGCGGCGCCACCGGCCACGCAGTCGAACCGGGCGACCTCAAGGGCAGCCTGCTCATCGCGGCCCTCCGTGGCGAGAAGAAGGACCTGCTCATGCCACCCAAGGAGAAACTCCCACCCGAGGTGATCGCGGATTTCGAGAAGTGGATTCTCATGGGCGCGCCCGACCCGCGTGACGGCAAGCCCAAGCTCGCAAAGAAACCTGACGCGTCGGAGGGAAAGAACTTTTGGGCGTTCCAGCCCGTCCAGCCCGTCTCCGTGCCAAAGGTCAACGACTCCAAGTGGCCGGCGTCGGACATCGACCGTTTCGTGCTCGCAAAGCTCGAGCAAAACAAACTCAAGCCCGTCGCCGATGCCGACGCGCACACGCTGATCCGCCGGCTCTACTTCGACCTGCTCGGGATTCCGCCGACACCCGCCGAGGTGGACGCCTTCGTCCGTGAGTCGCACGGGACCCACGCGTCCACCCGGTCCTATGAAGCCCTCGTGGACCGCCTGCTCGCCTCGCCCCAGTTCGGCGAGCGATGGGGCCGTCACTGGCTCGATGTCGCGCGTTACGCCGAGTCGAGCGGCAAGGAGCGCAACTACCTCTACACACAGGCGTGGCGCTACCGCGACTATGTGATCGACGCGATCAACGCCGACAAACCTTACGACCAGTTCATTCGCGAGCAGGTCGCGGGCGACTTGCTGCCCGCGAAGAACGCCGCCGAGCGCAACGAACGGCTCATCGCCACGGGCTTCCTCGCGATGGGGCCGAAAGGCTTCAACGAGCGCAACCGCGAGCAGTTCGTGATGGACAACGTGGACGAGCAGATCGACGTGACCACGCGCGCCGTGATGGCCGTGACCGTGAGTTGCGCGCGCTGCCACGACCACAAGTTCGATCCCATCTCCACGAAGGATTACTACGCGGTCGCGGGCATCTTCAAGAGCACCGACATCTACTACGGCACAGGCGATGGCGCGGCGGGCAAGAACCGCCAACCCGGCAAACTCCTGCCACTGGCGAAGGACGCGTCGTTCAAGGAAGTGAAGCCCGCGTCCGCCGTTCCAGCCGCGTCCACGCCGCAAGCCGAACCCGAGGCAATCAAGCCAAGCTTGTTGACGCCCCAGCAGGAAGCGCAACTCGCGAAACTCGCCCAGGGAAACCCCAAGCTCGCGGAGCGACTCAGGTCGCTGACACCGGAGCAAAAGGCGCTCGCGTTGGCGCGATTCCAAGGCGGCGCAGGCGCGGCGAAAGCAGCGAAAGCCGGCAAAGGTGCGAAGAAGGCGACCCGGGCCGTCGAGTCACCGGGCGAACGCACCGAACTCGGCGACGGCGAACGCGTCATCATGGGCGTCCTGGATGGCCGGGTGGCCGATTGCCCGATTTATGTGCGCGGCGAGTTGCAAGAGAAAGGGCCGGTCATCCCGCGCGGATTCGTCGCGGTGCTCAATCCATCGGGCTCGGTTCAGCAGATTCCCGCTAGCCAAAGCGGCCGCCTCGAACTCGCCCAATGGCTCACGAGTCCGCAAAATCCGCTCACCGCGCGCGTCATGGCCAACCGCGTCTGGCTGCATCTCTTCGGCGAGGGCATCGTCGCGAGCGCGGACAACTTCGGCGCGACGGGCGACCGCCCGACGCATCCCGAGTTGCTCGATTTCCTCGCCGGCCGGCTTGTCGCGAACCAATGGTCGGTCAAAAAGCTCGTTCGCGAGGTCGTCCTCAGCCGCACCTACAGGCTCAGCGCCGCGCACGACACGAAGAACTTCGCGACCGACCCGGACAACAGCCTGTATTGGCGCGCGAACCAGCGGCGTCTCGACGCCGAGTCCATCCGCGACGCGGTGCTCGCCGTGAGCGGCCGCCTCGACCTCGAACCGCCCCGTTCCTCGCCCGTCACCGCGCTCGGCGACATGGACATCGGCCGCAACCGAAACGCCGTCCTCAAGGCGGATTCCCGCAAGCGCAGCGTTTACCTGCCCATCGTTCGCGACATGGTGCCCGCCGTGCTCGACTTGTTCGACTTCGCCGAACCCAGCCTCGTGGTGGCAAACCGCGATGTGACCACTGTGCCGTCGCAAGCGTTGTTCATGTTGAACAGCCCGTTCATCCACGAGAACTCCACCACGCTGGCGAAGCGTGTGCA